>JACAAY010000052.1 GCA_013377095.1 Desulfuromonadales bacterium | reverse complement strand
CGTCATACAAGGAAAGTACGTAGTCCGTACAATGCCAGGGTTGCACCTCTTTCCCGAGAAACGCCCGATGCCCGGACCACGGATACTCATCCGGAATACTCACCATCTTGGCTCTCACTGGGTTCAGGTGAATATACCGTACCAACTCCAGTAGATAAGTATCAGCATCTATGAGAATGGCCTTGTACCTTCCCTGGAAGAGATGGCCGATACGTCGGTGCTTCCTGTTGAACCACGTCGAATAGCGTAGCGTGAGATTCTGCATCAGTCGTGAAAGTGGTATGTCCGCGACCTGAAGGAGAAGGTGAACGTGGTTAGTCATGAGACAGAAAGCATGGACCCGGTACTGAAATCGTGCAGATCCCTCTTGGAGAAGTGCGTAAAAGTGGTGCCGGTGAGTATCCTCAAGAAACAGAGGGGCCCCCGCATTGCCGCGAACAATGACATGGTAAAAACTCCCGGCGATATGAATACGTGGTTTACGTGGCATGTCGTAATTGTTCAGCAAAATGTTTAAATGTCAAACATGACCCCACAGGTTTTATTTTATGAAATTTGTAGTACTGGTCCCTCTATCCTCCCATTTTCCCCACTCTCTTACGCCCCCGGATGTTTCGGGGCGTAGCGCGGGATGAGGATGCCGGCTTCGACGGCGGTTAGAACAGGTGGACCGCCACTGTCAACGCGCCAGATGCGTGCGGCATAAGTTCCGGTAGTTGGCTGCCAGCCTTGGGGGATGAACTCATACTCCCAGTCAGGTTCATTCTGTTCCCGTATGAGAGCGTGGTAGTCGTTATTCATGTCCCAACATGAAATGGTGATAGACACCTCGCCGAAGCTGGAAGCGTTCATATCGTATGCCTTGATTGCAACAACGATATTTGGTCCTGCACGACGCTCACAAAGCCCCACGATTCCCAAGAAAGCGGCGATCATCAGCGGCACGGGATGACGGAAATAGATGCTCACTATTACAAGCACAATCGCGCTTGCCAGCAACCAGTTATGAAAGTAAAGTGCAAGGCCGCTAGTTACTGATGGCCTGAGATTGTTGATCTGTTGTTCTACTGAAAGCGTTCTCATAGCCCTTATACATCGCCCTTGTCTTTATTATCTGATGGTAGCGGTGGCGTATATACCGGGGGGTAGCGGGTCAGGGGGCAGGTTTGACATTTAAACATTTCTTCCTGTCAAATCTTCAAATGTCAAACATGACCCTGTTGCTTCCACTTCATTTGATGGTTTCTTCGATATCGTCAGTGTTCCCATTAAGGCTCCGACTACCATGCCAAATGTCGCCAAAACCAAGACTCCAAGCCCAGCCACCGGGGACATCACCGAGGGACATCACCTCGAAGTGTTTGACATTTTAAGATCTGTTAGAAGCTGATGTACCATTTTCGCCAACTGTCCATTCTCTTTGGCCGAGATATCGAGTCTTCGCGCCGCCTGGCTGAATGCAGAAACGTCCCGTCCCATTTTCTTCGCCAGCTCCGTCAACGACAGGTTGGCCATCTCTCGGGTCAGAAAAGCTGCAATTGCCCGTGCCTCGCTTGCGGGACGGGCCTTGCCTGTTGCAATAAGTTCCGCTTCCGATATGCCAAATTGTCGGCACACTTCTGAAATCACTGCATCCACTGTTACCCTGCTCGTAAGTTTTTCATCAGCCTGCAGCAGCGTCTCGTCGGCAAAAGAATCGTCTCCAAGCATTCTCCCCTCGTGGGTCCCCATTACAAATTCTGGTCTGTTTCCCTCAGTCAACCCATCATAAACAAAATTGCCGTACTTCTTCGATGCCTTCGTGAAATTGTCGTCATACAAGGAAAGTACGTAGTCCGTACAATGCCAGGGTTGCACCTCTTTCCCTGTGTGGGTGAAGCTTCATTATCCGGCTACGGCCCGGTAATTCTATCGAACCGCCAGGTGCGGACCCGCATGCCGGGTGGTGTGGGGGCTGGGGGAGAAAAACCCCCGGCTACCCGATTAGGCATCGGTTCCTTGATCTTGGATACCTGCCAGTTCCCTTAATCTTTTTGCAATCGGATGCTCCGTTAATACCTTGAAGGTCATTTGCATTTTGGCTTTCGGTATAAAAGTAATTTTTTCTCCGAATTCACATGACGGATAAAGTGTCAGTGAAATTGTTTTTGGCCGCATAAGTCTAGATTCGCTTATATGATTTATTTGTCTCACTGGCACACGAATGACCCTGGAAAAGTTCTTGATGATTAAATCCTCTTTGTCTATGGTAATTGTCTTTAGCCGAACTGCGTCCCTCAATAGGAAGGCGGAGCCAACAATAAAGAAGAACAAAAAAGTAAGTTTAACTTCGTCTGGTGGCTGTGACGGCTGGTCGAATTTACCGAGCCACATCGCAAAAGTGCCAAAACCAAATCCGGCAATCCATAGGACTGGCAACAGTACTTTATAATAAAACGTCATCGAAGAAGAAATTTTATCGCTCATATTTTCATTCTCTGCCTAACGTGGCCGAGGCGCACCGGCGGTGGTTTCTAGCCGCCCGCGTGCCGCCGAGTGGTTGGCAGCTCGTTTTTCCTATTCGGCCGCGGCTTGCATTACCGTGACCCTATAGACATGTTTATTTTTAATTTTGTTGTTGCGTATTTCTTCCAGAATTTCTGGCAATGTTGATTCACTTGATGTTTCCGCTTTTTCTCCCATCCATATAGCCTGAAAAGTAAAGCCACCTGCTTCCTCTCCAAGCACTTGTAGTGCCTTTGCCAAAGGTTCAAGAATTTCTGGCTCCAACTCCCAGACAGGCTCGTTCCAGTCTGCATTGTCTGATAGAAGTGAGCATGAGCATCCTCCGTCGCGTGAGAACCAGAGGGCTCCTTTATATGGTTTGTTCAACTTCTCGACTCGGAGCCCTGAGAGCTTTTCCAACCTCTGAGCACTAACTCGGTTTTCCTGAACTGGGATTGCATACGCTTGAAGACACATTTCATCTTCCTTTTTATCTCTACCAACTCGTTAATCACCGGAATTACGGTGATTTTACACCTTTCATATTCAGCTTCAATACAAACCATAAAATAAAAACATCATAACTATTTGATAAATAGCCTTATTGTTGGGCGGATAACATTCCATTTGTTTTGGTGAGCGGAATTCCGGCCATCCTCCTCCGGTTCCTTCCACGTGTCACCAACCAGCGAATTGAAAGCCCGGATGCGTGATGCATGTAAGTTTTAACCAATTAAATTGTACTTTATATACGCCATGCCTTCTTGTCAAAGGAGAATACAGGGGGCCTGCGGTGGCGTTTTTGATGTTTAAAGATATATGATGAATGTGCTCAATCAGACATGACTCACGCGACGACACACCAGAAGTAGGCGCTGTTAAGCGACGGCGCAACTAAAATCAAAAACTGATTGGTTGAAGGCTTTAATTCGTTGCGTCGTTGCGTGAAAAAAATCTTTTGGTTCGGATTGTCCAACTTAGAGTGTGAATAGAGCTTGTGTCTGGAGGCTGAAATCCATCAGAAGCTGTTCCACAATTTCAACAACCTCTTCCATACGGTGCCGTCCAAGGCGGATGCAGTCAAAGGCCGGTTGATGGCAGACAAGGCAGGGGCGGGGGGGGAGGGCGAGGGCGCTGCGACCGAGCTGGGTGCCGTTTTGGTCGTAGACATCCAGGTCGATCAGCCGGGCCGCGGGGTGGCTGGTTTCCAGAGCCATGCACTGTTGTTTGACCGACAGGGCTTCCTGATGGAGTGCCAGCAGGGCATAGGGTCCCAGATAGTCAATAGCTTTGGACAGGGTGATCAAATCGGGAAAGAGTACCTTCAGTCTGGCCAGCGCCCAGGCAAAGAGTGCCTCCACTCCGGGGGGATGCTTGTCTGTACCGGGGATGTTGAGGGAGAGAAAGAGGGTGGCGGGACAGCCGCTGGCGAGCTGCCGGTCCAGCAGCTCCTGCCGGCGGTCCCTGGCTGCCAAAATGTTACTCCTTGACTTTGCGAATGACATCGATGATCGACCCATCGCGGTATTCCACCAGCCCGACCACATCATCTTCGAACTCCAGCGGTCGCGGCACGCCGGTCAGGGCGTAGATCTCGTCGCGCAGTTCACGGATATCCTTGACCGGTGCCCGGCGCCGGATCAACTCGGCTTTCAGCTCGGGGTGCTTGCTGTTGACGGCGATGCCCCGCTCAGTGACGACAACATCTACCGTCTCCCCCGGTGTGGTGATGGTGGTGACCGAGTCCCTGATGATGGGAAGCCGTCCGCGAATGGAGGGGGCCACAATGATGGCCAGTTTGGCACCGGCAGCAGTGTCGCTATGGCCGCCGGTGTTGTGCAGCAGGTAACCGTTTGATTCGGTGTTGACGTTGACGTTGAAATCCACGTCAACCTCGGTGGCGCTGAGGATCACGCAGTCCAGGCGGTTGACCACGGCCCCGCTGTTAAAGGGGTTGGCGTACATGGTGGCGCTGATCTCCTGGTGGTTGCGGTTGCGGGCGATGGATTCCACCGCCTTCAGGTCGAAGCATTGCACATCCAGCAGCGCCTGGAACAGCCCTTCCTCCAGCATGTCCACGAAATAGCCGGTGATGCCGCCGCAGCCGAAGCTCCCCTTGATGTTCCCCTTGCGCATCAAGCTGCGTACATGGTCTGCCACGGCCAGGGAAATACCGCCGGTGCCGGTCTGGAAGGAAAAGCCATCCTTCAGCAGCCCGGAGGATTCGATCACCAGGGCGGCGTACTTGGCGATCTGCAGACCGATGGGATCGGTGGTGATGCGGGTGGTGGTGGAGACGATCTTGGCCGGGTCACCCAGGGATTCCACCGGCACGACGTAGTCCACCACGGTCTGGGGAATGCCGACCGGCACGGCCGGGTAGGGCACCAGGTTGTCGGTCACCGCAATCACCGTGCGGGCGTGCAGCGCATCCACTTTGGCATAGCCCAGGCTGCCGCAGGCCGAGGGGCCGGAGAAGCCGTTGAAGTTGCCGTATTCGTCACAACAGGGGGCAGCCAGAAAGGCCACATCCACCGGCACCTCGCCGGTGATCAGTGCCCGGGCCCGCCCGCCGTGGGAGCGGACGATAACCGGGCAGATCAACTCGCCCCGTGAAATAAGTTCTCCGATCAGGCCGTTGACGCCGCACTCCAGGCCGGTGATGACCCCCTTGCGGATGGCGGGGATGATTTCTGCATGAACCGGGTGGACGGAACTGGAGGCGATTTTTATGTCACGGATGCCCAGATCGTCGATCTCATGCACAATCTGGTTGAGCAACTGGTCGCCGTTCCTCAGGCTGTGGTGGGTCGAGATGGTCATGCCGTCTTTCAGCCCCGAGGCAATGATCGCCTCCCTGATACCGGCCAGGATCTTGTTGCCGTCGTGGGCAATGCGCTTGGTCGGTCTGGTGGAGCGCTGCGTGTGCGGCTGCAGGGACCAGGGGTCGCTATAGGGCAGCAGCATCCTTCCGGCAAATGTATCAGGTATCAGGCGTCCCAGGCTATTCAGCGCCATGGATGTCCTCCTCGTGTATGGTCTCGTCCACCAGGCCGTGGGCATAGGCGGTGCGCAGCACGCGCGCTGCTCGTTTGACCACCGGCGCATCGATCATCTTGCCACCCAGGGAAATGACGCCGGTGCCCATGGAGCGGGCGCGTTTGATGGCGTCGATGACCTGCAGGGCGTAATCCACCTCTTCCTGTTTGGGGGCGAACACGTCGTGGATGACGTCGATCTGGCGGGGATTAACCATGCACTTGCCGGTATAGCCCAGTTTCTTGACCAGTTCGGTCTCGCGACGCAGACCGTCCATGTCGTTGACATCGGCAAAGATGGTGTCAATGGCCTGGATGCCGGCCGCCTTGGCAGCCCAGAGCACATTCATGCGGGCATTGAACAGCTCTTCGCCCCCCTTGGTGCGTTCGATTTCCATGCTGGCGGTGTAGTCCTCAGCGCCAAAGCCAAGCCCGAAGACCCGTTTCGAGGTGCGGGCGATGCTGTTTGCGTTGATCACTCCCCGGGCGCTCTCGATGGAGGGGAGTATCCGGAAACGGCCAATCTCCAGTTCCAGCTCCTCCTCGAATTCGGTCAGCATGGTGTCCAGGTGCTCGACGATCTCGGGGGTATCGGCCTTGGGCAAACGGATGCCGTCGGGCAGAGCCGGAAGCACGGCCTTCAGGTCGTCGTAGGCCCATTTGGTATCCAGGGGGTTGATGCGCACCAGAATTTCCTTGTTGCGGTTGGTGTGGCTTTCCAGGAATCGTTTGACCAGGATGCGGGCCGCATCCTTTTCGTTGAGCGGGACAGCGTCCTCCAGGTCAAGGATCACCGCATCACAGGTGAAGAGCGGCACGTTCTGCAGCATGGAAGGCATGTTGCCCGGCACATACAGCAATGTCCTGCGCAGCTGGAATTCCGGCATTTCTTACTCCTCGTCGAAAAAGATGGTGGGGGTGCCACCGGATGTGGAGAGGTGACGTTCGACCCCCTCCACGACCAGTTCGGTCAGGACGATTTCGCAGGTGGCAAAGACCTGGGCGTCGAACAGGTGACCGCCGATTACTTCACCCGATGACTTGCCGGCCATGATATGCAGGTGGCAATCGGGCGCATCGGATTCATCGGGAACGATATTCCCGGTCAGACTGAGCAGTTCCAGGGGGCCCTCCAGCAGATGCGTGTTGATGCGCGCCGGGGTGATGGGTAGTTTTGCCCCTGACTTGATCCCCCTCAGGCAGACATTCTTGACCGAACCGACGGCGGAGAGCAGCACGGCAAAATGAATGTTTTCCTTGAGGGCGAACTGGGTGATGCACTCCACCAGGCTCTCCCCCGGAATGATCTTGAGGATGAAGCGTCGTCCCTGGCTGTATTCCTTGTACTTGAATCCCTTCATGATCTCATGCCTCCCTGGCTCGCTGCAGCGCCGCCTCCAGGCGCGCTTCGATGGCATAGTCCAGCGCGCCCCGGTCGGAGATGCGGATTCTGCCCCTGGTGATCCCCTGATTGGCAAGCACCTGCTCCAGTTTGGCGCGTATCAGGTGCCCAAACTGCTTCTGGACTGTGGATTCTATTTCCAGGGTTAGTTCGTCCGCCGGCTCTACAAATACCATAGGGTCACTGAACTGCATGGTGCCGGCCTGTCCCTTTTTCTTGATTGTCATGTGGTAGTTCTCCCGTCATGCCGTAGTGTCTCTCGAATTGAATCGGCTTCGCTGCTGCGGAGAAAAGCCAAGGTTGATTCGGGAAGTTGATCTTCCAGGAGCGAAAGGTTGTTAACCGCCAGTGCTTTCCGTACTTCGGACGCGCTGATGACACCACTGGAGGAGCGCAGGCGCTCGATCTCGGTCAGTGTTATGCCGTACAGCGGAAGAATGCGCTTCATGGTTTCATTATAGTGGTGGGTCATCCCGCAGCAGGGTTCGCTCCCCGCGAATCGTCGGCTGATTCGGAAAAAAGGGGCTATGCGGGAGCCAAACAGGTTCAGGTCCAGTTCCATCTGGATACGGGCGACCTGATCGTTTTTCTTGAGAAAGTAAGTAGGGAAGGTGGCACTGCTGATGGCATAGTGGGATGTTTCCAGGACCAGGACGTTGGCAATGTCCGCCACTCCAGCGCGCACCAGTTGCATGCGGACGGAGAAGGGGAACAGGGAACGCTCCTCGCTAACCACGAAGAGGTAGAGGTTGTCCACCTGTCCGGCCGCCTGTTCCACCAGGTGGCGGTGCCCGCGGGTAAAGGGGTTGCAGTTCATGACAACGGCGCCGTTGGTTCCACTTCTGACCAGGGAACGGTGGGAAGCGAGCCAGCGCTCCAGCCCCTTGCCGTACTCCAGCAGCAACACCTGTCCCTGGCTGGCAAGCAGCGAGAAGTTGAACGACTCGAAGATACTGACGTAATCCGGTTTGGTAAAGACGAACAGCGACTCGAAACCGGCGGAGAGTCCGCGCCCGACCAGTTCGGTCACCATTTCAGCCAGCAGCGGCCCGCCCTGGTGGGACGGTTCCACGGCAAACATCTTCAGGATGTTGCCTGCCCGTGCGCCGACCGCCACCAGTCTGCCGGTCTCATGGATACCGACCAGGTCGTCGAAACCCTCCTCAAAGGAGAGCCCGTTTCGCTCCATGAGATCCCGCGCTGCCTGTCGGTGGCGGGGAGAGTACAATTCCGCAATCATGAAGCCAATTCATCCTTTAGTGATTGACATGATTCGACTTTTGCATTTGAAGACTTTGCGCGGCAGATGTCAACAGATCTTTTGGAAATCGGGAACAATGTCTGGAAGAGGGGCTGTACGCCAGAGCAGGTGTGCACCCCTTCTTTTGTTTGCTGCAATTCTGTGATAAGAGAACACCAGATATATTATAATGGCATGCCCGCTACCATGAAGGAGGAACGCCGACTTTGAAAACTATCGAAGTCAAAACCTGGGATCAACTGCAGGATGAACTCTTTGCCGATTCTTGGAACGATGATTTACAGCGATTCCGCTCACGTTTCGCCTTTCGTGGTCTTGTCGATTCAACCTACCGTCTCGAAACGACCCTGATGCGTCTCGGCGGAAAGTATGCCGAGCTGGAACGGCACATGCTGCGGAATTTCAAAAAATACGCCCACCGCAATGTTGTTGAGCACGATTCCCTCTGGCACTGGCTTTCCGTGGCACAGCATTATGGCTTGCCAACCAGGGTGCTCGACTGGACCTACTCACCATTCATCGCCATGCATTTTGCCACCGCTGATATCGATAAATTTGACCGGAACGGTGTTATCTGGGCGGTGGACTACATCAAGGCGCATAAGTTGCTGCCGCCGAAACTGAGGGATTGGGTGGAAAGGGAAGGGGCGAATGTCCTGACCGTCGAATTGCTCTCCGAGGTGGTTAATTCGCTATCGCAGCTCAATGCCCTGGACAGCGAAAAGGTGGTCATCTTCTTTGAACCGCCTTCCATCGATGACAGGATCGTTAACCAGTACGCCTTCTGTTCCGTCATGTCCGATCCCTGTCTGGTGCTTGACGACTGGTTTGTTGCCCATCCCGGTCTCTGCAAGCGCATCATCGTTCCGGCATCCCTGAAGTGGGAGATCCGCGACAAGCTCGACCAGTCCAATGTGAATGAACGGGTCCTGTTTCCCGGTTTGGACGGACTGAGTCGCTGGCTCAAGCGTCATTACAGCCCGCGGGTCTGCTGACACGGTTTTGGGGTCGAATATGGTCAGGCTGCAACGCTTTTCGCAGCATCTTCATCATCCTGTAAATATCCCCGTGCCCATTCGCACATCTGATTGAGGATCGGAATGATGGTCGTGCCCTTCCCGGTCAGCGAATATTCCACCTTCGGTGGCACCTGGGGGTACACCTCGCGGTGTACCAGCCCGTCCGCCTCCAGTTCGCGCAACTGCTGGGTCAGCATCTTGCGGGTGGTGTCGGAGAATTGCCTCTGCAAATCCGAAAAACGCATGGTTTCCTGCGCCAGATGCCAGAGAATGGAGGCCTTCCATTTGCCGCCGACTACGGCCAGGGTCAGGTCAATGCCGCATTTGTAGTCTTTCCCACGATACACCATCATATCCGCGGTTCCCTGATTCATCTGCATTTGCAACTCCTCAAAATTTAAATATTTCACAATTGAATGCATACGTACCCAAATAGGTACTACGTACCCAATAAGTCCGTTATTGACTTTTTAATGCCTATGGCTGCATATAACACAAGCCTTCAAAAATGAAAAGAGGCATGTGAAGATATCTCACTCAGAGAGAGGATTCGTTGATGAAAGTTCTGGCATTTAATGGGAGTCCCAAGGAAAAAGGCAATACCTGGCATGCCCTCAGCATGGTTACCGCCGAGCTGGAAAAGGAAGGTATTGAAACTGAAATCATTCATGTGGGAAACAAGGTCATCAGAGGCTGTATCGCCTGCAATCAGTGCGCGAAATTGAAGAACGAGCAGTGTGTGCTGCCTGATGATGAGGTCAATGAATGGATCCAGAAGATGAAACAGGCCGACGGCATACTGCTGGGTTCTCCGGTCCATTTCGCGGCCATGGGGGGCACCATGAAATCATTCCTGGACCGGGCCTTTTATGTTACCAGCATGAACAACGGCATGTTGCGGCACAAGGTTGGTGCGGCTGTGGTTGCGGTGCGCCGTTCCGGCGGGTTGCCGGCGTTTGATCAATTGAACAATTTTTTGCTCTACTCCGAGATGCTGCTCCCGGCATCCAATTATTGGAACGTGATTCATGGCGCACGACCGGGTGAAGTTACCAGGGACGAGGAGGGTGGCCAGATCATGCGGGTGCTTGGCAAAAACATGGCCTGGCTGATGAAGCTTGTTGAAAACGGCCGGGGCACGGTTGCGGAACCGGAACGGGACCCCAAGCTGTATATGAATTTTATTCGCTGAATCATAATCCAATCAGAACAAGGAGTTCACTCCCATGACAGAACAGAATTTTCAGCGCTTCAGCGGCGCCAGTCGCTATGTGCTGGATGAGGAACTTGCCAAGATTGTCAACGTTTCAATGGCGTTGGAGATGCCGCTGCTGCTCAAGGGGGAGCCGGGCACCGGTAAAACCATGCTGGCCCACGCCATTGCCGAGAGCCTGCAGATGCCTCTGTTGATCCTCAACGTCAAATCCAGCATGAAGCTGGTGGAGGCGCTCTACCAGTACGATACACTGACCCGGCTCAACGACAGCCGTTTCGGCGATTCATCCCGCGATGTGGCCAACATCTCCGAGTACATCCGCATGGGTAAGATCGGCCAGGCCTTTGTTGCCGACCAGCGCGTGGTGCTACTGATCGACGAGATTGACAAGGCCGACACCGACTTTCAGGATGACATGCTGGATGTGCTGGACCAGATGCAGTTTGATATCATGGAAATCGACCGCAGTGTCAAGGCCCGCGTCCGACCGGTGGTCATCATCACCTCCAACGCCAAGAAGGATCTCTCCGATCCCTTTCTGGGGCGCTGCAACTTTCATCACATCGCCTTTCCCGATGAGGAGATGATGCGCCGGATCGTGAACATGCATTTTCCAAGTCTGAACGACGATCTGGCCAAGGCCTGCATCAACGCTTTTTACCGGCTGCGGCGGATCGAGGGGATCGAGAAGAAACCGGCCACCCGTGAGCTGCTCAACTGGCTGCGTGCGTTGCAGGCCGATCCCGATTTCCGGATGGAGGCGCTGGCCGATGAGGTGCTTCCCTATCTGGGGGTTCTGTTCAAGAAGAGCAGCGACCTGGAACGGGCCGCTTCCCTCAAGGGTGCTTAACCGGGGAGATACCTGCCATGTTCGTACCGTTTTTCTATACACTGCGGGGACGGGGCATTCCGGTAACGCCCACCGCCTTTCTCCGTCTGCAGAAAGCCCTGGGGATGGGGCTGATCGCTTCCCTGGATGACCTGTATTCCGTTGCCCGCGCCCTGCTGGTCAAGAGCGAACGTGATTTCGACAGCTACGACCAGGTCTTTGCCGAGCTGTTCAGCGGCGCGGAGAGCGTGATTGACGAGGGCGTCATGATCGATGACGCCGTGAGCCAGATGCTGGCCCAATGGCTGAAGGAACCGGCCGAACTGGCCAAGGCGCTGGGGCTGACCGAGAAGGAGCTGGCCGCCTTGAGCGGTGAGGAGTTGAAACAGTACTTTCTTGATCGGATCAAGGATCAGAAGGGGGAACACCACGGCGGCTCTCGATGGATCGGCACCGGTGGTGTCTCGCCGGTTGGCCATGGTGGCACCCGTCCCGGCGGTCTGCGCGTCGGCGGGGTTTCGCGCAAGGGTACCGCCATCAAGACCGCCCTGGAGCGTCGATACAAGGATTATTCCCAGACCGCGCCGCTAACCCGCTCCCAGATGGGAGAAGCCCTGAAACGCCTGCGCCACCTGGCGCCTTCCGGGCCACGGGATATGGTTAATGTGGACAAGAGCATCTACCAGACCATGCGCAATGCCGGGGAAATAGAGATCGCCTTTGACCGGCGTATGAAGGACAGGTTGAGTGTGCTGCTTCTGATCGATAACGGCGGTTGGTCCATGGATCAGTACGTGGATACGGTCCAGGCGCTGTTCCACTATGCCGAGGCCCAGTTCCGCGAACTGAAAATCCGCTACTTTCACAACACCATCACGGATCGGGTCTGGCGCGACCCGCAACGCCGCAGATTGCCTGAACCGGTGGAGAGCCTGCTGCAGCAGGATCCGGAAACCCGTCTGATTATTGTTGGTGACGCCAGCATGGCGTTGAGTGAGCTGCATGAGATTAAGGGCAGCATCAGCCTGGAAAACAGGCAAACCCGGACGAGTATCGAATGGTTGAACATGCTGGCCCGCGCATTCCGCCATGCCGCCTGGCTCAACCCCAAATGCACCTCTCTCTGGGATTACAGCACTACCATACCCACGATCGGGCAAATATTTCCCATGTTCCCCCTGAATCTGCTCGGGTTGGAAAAAGCGGTGGCCCATCTTGGCCAAAAGTGATCAATTTTCCTGAATCCGCAACAGCTTCGCGGCTGCACTCGCTTGGAATGTTTCCGTTTTGTCGTTTCAGGCCGTATTCACAATCCGGGCGCAGTTCAACTGCCAGAGCCGGAATGCTCTATTGGGGCGGCGATTAACTCCGGCATTTCGCTCGATCCGCCATTCAGGCGCCACAAATCAGGTCGTGAACCATTAAAATGTAGAAGGGGTGTCAGGCATGCCGAAACTCTTTGAAAAGACAGAAATAAAGTCCATGGAACTTGCCAACCGTTTTGTCCGTTCCGCCACTTGGGAAGGGATGGCGGGAACGGACGGCTCCTGTACCCAGGGGCTGATCGATGTTACGGCTGGACTGGCGGAAGGCGGAGTGGGGCTGATCATCACCGGCCACGCCTATGTCAGCCCCGAGGGGCAGGCCGGGCCGTGGCAGATCGGGGTGCATAGCGATGAGATGCTGCCCGGTTTGACCCGTATGGCTGCTGCCGTGCATGGCGCCGGGGGAAAGATTGCCCTGCAGATCGCTCATGCCGGCTGTTACGGTTTTGCCTCGGGCACCGGCATTGAAGCTGTCGGTCCTTCGCCCTGTATTGCCGAGAAAACACCAACTTGCCGGGAGCTGACGCACGAGGAAATCGGCGCCATCTGCGCGGCCTTTGGCAGGGCTGCAGTCAGGGCCAAGGAAGCCGGTTTTGATGCCGTTCAGATTCACTCGGCCCACGGCTATCTGCTGAGTGAGTTCCTGTCTCCCTTTTTCAACAGGAGGAACGATGAGTACGGCGGGAGCATTGAAAACCGGGCACGTATCGTTCTGAAGGTTCTGCATAGTGTCAGGAGTGCGGTTGGCGAGGACTACCCGGTGCTGATCAAGCTCAATTCCCAGGATTTTATCGACGGTGGGCTTGCGGTGGAGGAGATGCTGGTGGTTGCATCCCTGCTGGAAAAGGCGGGCGTAGACGCCATCGAGATGAGCGGCGGGACCATCTACGCTTCCGGGGAATATTCGGCGATCCGCACCGGTGTTCTGTCAAAGCCGGAAGAGGAGGGCTACTACCGGGATGCGGCGGCGCGCTTCAAGGCGGCGCTGTCCGTGCCGCTGATGCTGGTGGGTGGTGTGCGTTCCTTCGAGGTAGCCGAGGCATTGGTCAACGATGGAAAAGCCGATTACATCTCCCTCTGCCGTCCGCTGATCCGCGAACCGGGGCTGGTCAACCGCTGGCGTTCCGGTGACCGGCGCAAGGCGGGCTGTCTGTCGGAAAACGCCTGTTTCGGGCCGCTGATGAAGGGGGAGGGGCTCTGCTGTCCCATCAAGAAAGGCGAGGTGTAGCCTGCTTGATCACATGCCGACGCCGGCGACGACTGCACCGCACTCCGGGCAGGCCCCGTCGCTGGTCCTGTTGGCAATGATGACATAGCCGTAACGCTCTATCAACAGGGCTGAACATTCCGGACAGAGGGTGTTTTCTCCACCCCGTCCGGGAACATTCCCCTCGTAGACATAGTGCAGTCCGGCTGTCAGTCCGATATCCACCGCGCGTCGGAGTGTCTCCGGTGGGGTCCGGGGACGGTCGGTCATCTGGAAGGTGGGATAAAACTGGCTGACGTGCCAGGGGGTATCGGCCCCCAGGTTGTCGACGATGAAGGACGCGATGCCCTGCAGTTCCCGTTCGCTGTCGTTCAAGCCGGGAATGATCAGCGTGGTAAGTTCGATCCAGATCCCCTGCCGGCGATATTCAATGATCGAATCGAGCACTTCCGACAGACGGGCGTGAACCACATCGCGGTAAAAGTCTTCGCTGAACCCCTTCAGGTCGATGTTGGCCGCGTCCAGCCAGGGTGCGATGGTTGCCAGCGCCTCGCTGCTGATGTAGCCGTTGGTCACGAAAATGTTGGCCAAGCCGGCTTCCCGCGCCAGTCGGGCGGTGTCGTAGGCGAATTCGAAGAACATGGTCGGTTCGGTGTAGGTGTAGGATATCGAGCGGCACTGGTTGGCCAGGGCATTTTTCACGACCATGTCCGGGGTCTGGTCCTCTCCAGCGATGTGTGCATTGTGCGGCACCTGGGAGATTGAGTAATTCTGACAGTGACGACAGCGGAAATTGCACCCGACGGTTGCGATGGAAAAGGATTTGCTCCCCGGCATGACGTGGAAAAGCGGTTTCTTCTCGATGGGATCAACATGTTCTGCGCACAGCTTTCCGTAGACAAGGCTGTACAGGGTGCCGTTGCGGTTTTCCCGCACCGCACAGATTCCCCGGCTGCCTTCGGCGATCAGGCAGTGAAACCTGCACAGCCCGCAGCGCACACGATCATCACTTTCCCGCGTATAAAACATCGCCTCTTTCATGGCGTACCCTCCCTTCAGTAGTGCTTAAGTATAGCAGTTGTGCGGCGTCGGTCAATTTCTGGAGGACGGGTATCCTGTCTTGACAGGTGAGTCGCAGGGACACATACTTGATGTATGCTCTTACGGAATACCAGAGAAGGATCGATAAGATCGGGAGGAATAAGCAATGAAAACGGGAATGGTTGCATTGTTATTGTTTGTAAGTGTCATGAGTGCCGGTTGTGCCTTAAACGGATACCAGACGATCAAACCGGCGGACTATCCCGCCGTTCACCAGATGTTTGATGTGACATTCGGATGGAAGAAAACGATTGCGGAAAGTGGCGTGACCATCGATGGTTATGTCCGCAATAACCGCTATTTCATCATCTCCGAAATGGATATGACGGTCTCTCTGGTGGATGGCAGCGGCAGGGAAAAAGCCCATGATAACTTCATCTTTATCCCCACCAGGCTGGCCATGGACACTCATGCGGGGTTCAACGTTGCACTCAAGGCGCAACCCCAGCCGGGAGACATGATCAGGTTCCTGTATCGTTATGTTGCCCTGGATGGAAAGGAAGATGCTCTCCAGTGGCGCAACAGCTTCGAGATTCCTGCGCTGTAATAACCGTTGAGCGCATGGTGGATGGTCTGACAAGGCCCGCTGGATATCCGGCGGGCCTTGTTGCGTTACCATTCCTGTTGGCCCGTTTACGGGGCCTTTTCTTCTTCCAGCCTGCGTCGCTCCAGATTGTCCCGAATTTTTTGGCTTTTTGTCCTGGGTGGCGGTTCTTTACTGCCCGGGGAAACAACAGGTTTGCTTCCCATAGGTGGAGAAGGCGGAGTCACATCAGGGGTGGGTACGATCCGCGGTCTGTCGGCTTCCTCCTGGATGGCCCGCTGTTCCTGTTGCTGTATTTCTTCCCTGATTTTGGGGTCACGGATGGTGATATCCGGTTCGGTAATCATCTTATTGCGATATCTGGCGGGTACCGACTCCGGTGAATCGGTAAAGTGCACCACTCCCCCACTGTCCGTCCAGCGATAGGTCTGGGCTTCACAGACCCAGGCGGTTGTCAAAAGTAACATAGTACTCACCAAAAGCAGTTTCATGGCGCTCCTCCTCTGTTTGATGTTACTGAATCATTGTAACATTGGCGACTAAAACAAACACTGCCTGGTAAATGAAATCCGCTGGAAACTCACCTGATATTTACCGCACGTTTTTTGTCCATGAAGAGTGAGGCAGCAATTGCCAGCGCGAGACTGACAAAGATAACTGACAATGAGATCTGAATGGGGATATGCAGGCCGCCGGCGCCCGCAATCATTTTTCCCCCGATAAAGGCCAGGATAAAGGCGATTGCCGGTTTGAGGTAGATGAATATGCTGGCCATGCCGGCCAAAAGAAAATAGAGCGCCCTGAGACCCATGATGGCGAATATGTTGGAAGTGAAGACGATAAACGGGTCCAGGGTCACGGCGAAAATTGCCGGGATCGAATCAAGCGCGAAGAGCACATCGCTGCTTTCCACCATCAATAGGGCCAGTAACAGCGGGCTGGCCATCAGTCTCCCCCGGCGGCGGGTGAAAAACCAGTCGCCGCGCACCCGTTTGGTAAAGGGAAAGAACCGGCGGGCAAGCGTTACCAGCAGGTTGCTTTCAGGGTCCAGTTTGTCATCGCCGCCAAAGGCCATTTTCCAGGCGGTGTACAGGAGCAGGAAGCCGAACAGGTAGAACATCCAGTTGAAGGCCGTAAACAGTTCGACGCCGATGTAGATAAACAGACCCCGCAGCACCAGCGCGCCCAGGATGCCCCATTTCAGGATACGGGCCTGGTGTTCATCTCGAATATTGAAATAGCTGAAGATCATGATGAAGACGAACAGGTTGTCGACGGAGAGCGATTTCTCGATGATGTAACCGGTCAGAAATTCCAGCGCCTTGGTGTGGCCGAGTGTGGCGTAGATGCCCGCGATGAATGCCAGGGCCAGGGTGACCCAGACGATACTCCAGATACAAGCCTGACGAAACGAGATGTGATGTGCGGTGCGATTCATTCCCAGATCAATCACCAGCATGATGACCATCAGCAGGCCGAAGGCGGCCCACAGGAGTGATTGTTCCGACATATGTTTCCTTTCCTGAAACGGTACTGCTCTGTTCTGCACGTTTGGTTGCGCATTAATCGTGAGCCTGACACATGCGCAATCATCCCTCGCCGAGTGTTGAAGCATCCTCGCACCGGTATGACTCAAAGAAAACCAGGAACAGCGCGCAGATCTTGCGGCTGTGTACGCACAACTCACTGCATTGCTTTACAGAGCACCAGCAGGGGGTGTTACCCGCTTCCGGCGGCGGCACGAAACAAGCTGCCGCCGCCGGTTTCTCCCGGTACTATCCTGTTATTTCTGGCTGATTGCAGAAAGACGCCAGGGGTTGTTACCCACCGGACGGGTGAAGGTCCAGTATTCCTCGAATTTAACCGGATCGGTTTTGCTGCCGGACACCACCGCTCCGCTGGTGTCGTCGGTGGTGTAATCCAGCAGGTTGGCATAGATCAGGGTAGTGATAAAATCCTGGCCCGACTCCTGCCAGGCCTCCTCGATCTCCACGTTTCTGACGGCGATGTTTTCCAGGCGGTTGATCTGCTTGTCTCGTTTTAGTTTGTCCAGGTCCTCCTGAAAGATCCGTTTCATTTCATCGGTCAACAGCCCGGATACCGGGGTCAGGTCGCGATTCATCCAGGCGCCTTGGATTTTAAAGAAAACATCCATGGCGGTATCGTTGAAACGATTTTCATCAAAGGAGCCATCCATCTGTCGGATGTGAGACAGCCCCGCATCTACTCCTCCCGTTTGGGGCTGATTGTCCTGATAGCTGGTGTTGTAGACGGGCGCTGCGCCGCTGTCCTGATATGCCCCTTGTGTGTAGGAGTTGAGGGTGCTGTCAGCGCGCTTTTTTTTTATGAAGCGGTAGATCAGGTAACCGATACCGGCCAGAAGCAGGATCTCGAAAAAGCCGATACCGCCGCCTCCCATGCCGCCTGAGCCCGCATTTCCAGTGCCCCTGAACAGCATGCTCCCCAGCATGCCTCCTGCAAGGCCGCCGGCCATGCTTCTCAAAAAGCCGCCGGATTGCTGTGGCTGGTAGGGAGAGGGTGTTGGCGAATACTGCTGGCTGGGTTGGGATGAGGGGCTTGCCGGTCGAGAGTAGCTGCGCGATCCGCGGCTTCCAATGGATCGGCTGCTGCCTGCCCTGGCATGGGCGGTGGTTTCAAGCACGGTGCCGCCAAGCAGCATGACCGCTGCCAGGACCGTAAAAAACTGTGCCAGATTTCTTTTCATGCATGATCTCCTTGATGGTGTTATCGCGGTTGGCCCGCTGATAATCGTGTGTGTTGTTTTGTTATCTGTTTCTCTCCGGAAGTGTTTCCTCCAGATGGAGCTGGTGAAGCTTGACTGGTGTGCTCCGGCGCATGCGCAGGTTGAGCATTTCGACTATAACCGAGAAGGCCATGGCGAAATAGATGTACCCTTTCGGAATATGCATGTCCAATCCGTCACCGATCAGCGCCACACCGATCAGGAGCAGAAAGCTGAGCGCCAGCATCTTGATGGTGGGGTGCTGCTCCACAAAGGCGCTGATTTTTCCCGAAAAGAGCATCATGAATCCGACTGCCAGGACCACCGCCGCAATCATGACCGCCAGCTGGTTGGCCATTCCCAGGGCGGTTATAATGGAATCCAGCGAAAAGACGATGTCCAGCAGCAGGATCTGCACGATGACCGCTCTAAAGGTGTTGCCGACATTTTTTGCCGAAATGCCGTCCTCTCCCTCGAGTTTCTCGTGGATCTCCATGGTGCTTTTCCAGAGCAGAAAAAGACCCCCGGAGATCAGGATCAGGTCGCGGCCGGAAATCGGGTTGCCCAGCACCGAAAACAGAGGTGCGGTGAGCCCCATCAGCCAGGTTAGCGAGAACAGCAGTGTTATCCGGATGAACATTGCCAGGCCGAGGCCAACCAGTCTGGCCTTTTCCTGGCTTTCGCGGGGGAGTTTGCCGGCCTGGATGGAGATGAAGATGATGTTATCGATACCCAGAACAATTTCCAGTGCGGTAAGTGTGACAAGCGCCAACCAAACCTGCGGGTCTGCCAGACAATCCATTGTGTGCTGCCTCCTTCTTTTAGATCAATCCAGGCACAGGTTGCGTCGCTTGGTGCTCCAGATGTTTACCGCTTCCCTCATGATATCGGAAATGCTTTTTGATGTTGCTTTGGACAGCTTTTCCAGCATCAATTTCTGCTTGTCGCTGATGCGCAGCGAGATAATGTTCTGCAGATGATCCTTTTTGCTCTTTTTGTTGCGTGATGCCTTGCTTTCTTTTGGATCCTGTTTTTTTGTGCGTACCATACGTTCCTCCTTGGTGTCCTGTTAGGTTGGGGCGCTGCCCCTGTGGCGTGTGGCGCAACAGCGAGGCCACATGCGGTGAAAATGAAAACGGTGAGATGGATGTGGGAGTGTCTCTGTATTCAGTATACCCCCTGTTTCATCGTTGTAGAGATGGCATCAGGGGGAAACGAATTAAGTGGGTATCTGTAAATTGTTGTGTCAGGGATGTGTAAAGTGGAGTGGGGTAATGTTGTAGTGCTGCTTGACATGAGTAATAGCCTCCGGCGTCTGGGATTTCGCCGGGGGTAATAAAAAAAGACCTTTACCCACGGCGTATTTCGCTCTTGGATAAAGGTCTTGCTTGCGATATATATCGTCCCCAGCCCGGGCATTGTGCCGTCTTGACGGGCCTGGGGCCGGCCGTGTATCTGGCCGGTAGCTACTCCCCTTTAATGATTTTGGAACCATAGTCCGAAGATGAGCCGGTGTCAATTGTTTTTTTTGAGAATTCCTTCTAATGATTCAATGTGTCTTGCCATGGGGGTGGCAGGAGCAGCTTTCACCCTCGGCCGCCTGCTCCAGGTTACGCAGGATGCCGCATTCACCCACATTGGTTCTGGCATGACAGGTGTCACGCAGCAGGTGCAACTGCTTCTCCAGCATGCGGAGCGAGATGACTTGCTGGTGAACGCGGTCAATCTGACGTTCGATCAGGGTGTTGATCTCGTCGCAGGCCAGTTCGGGGTGGGCTTGCAGGCTGCGCAGGGTGCGCACCTCCGGCAATCCCATGCCCAGCGAGCGGCAGTGGCGGATGAAGTTAAGCTGCACCAGATGGGCATCGGTGTAGCGTCTATACCCGTTGGTATCGCGCGTTGGCGCCTGCAGCAGCCCTTCCCGCTCGTAAAAGCGCACCGTTTCAACGCTGCAGGCGCTGCGTTGCGCCAGTTCTCCGATTTTCATACGCATCCTCCCAAAAAGCGCTTGACCCTGAAGTAGGTACAGGTTGTCTAATGATAGCATATCATCTGAGGTGCGCACCATGAACAAGCTCGACACTACGGAACCGGACCGCCCTCCCCATGCCCATGGGGACGGCTGCGGCTGCAGACATACACACCACCATCATGAAGTGCCGCCTGTTCGCGGGGGGGCAGCGTCCCGCGAACATGAAATCAATGGCCATGATCATCATCACCACGACCATGGGGGCGGATGCTGTTCTTCGTCTTCATCTGCGATAGCGGCGGGCAGGGCGGCGACATATGCAAAGAACGACCCACCGCCCGAAGGTGCCAGCCGAGTCCGTTACCGCATTGACAACATGGACTGCCCGGTCGAGGAGCAGTTGATCCGCAACAAACTGGAGGCCATGCCGGGCATTGCCCGGCTGGATTTCAATCTGCTTGATCGGGAGCTGACGGTCTACCATCGCTTGGATGATGCGCAGACCATAGCAGCCGCGCTGGACCGGCTTGATATGGCTCCCCGGTTTCTCGAAGCCGGGAGTGTGCCTGCTGCCGCACCTTCCGGCCTGAGCGCAGAGAGGAAGGTGCTGCTGGCTGTCGGAGGCATTGCGGCGGTCGGAGCGGAAGCCATTTCCTGGATAACGGGAGAGGATGGCTCATGGCTGGTGATGGTTTGTGCGGTGGTGTCGCTCCTGAGCGCTGGTCTGCCCACACTCAAAAAAGGGTGGATCGCGCTCAGGAACCTGACCCTGAACATCTATTTCCTGATGTCCCTGGCTGCGGGAGGCGCGGTCATTATCGGCAGGTGGTCGGAAGCGTCCATGGTGGTGTTCCTCTTTGCCGTGGCCGAAGCCATCGAAGTGCTGTCCCTGGAACGGGTGCGCAACGCCATCAAATCCCTCGCCAGCCTGGCCCCGGAAACCGCCGAAGTCAGGGGTGGCAATGACTGGCTGGAACAGGCGGTGGAGGAAGTGGCCGTCGGAAGTCGCATCCGGATCCGCACCGGTTCACGGGTGCCGCTTGACAGCCGGGTCGAATCAGGCCGGGCCAGCCTTGACCAGGCCCCGATTACGGGAGAGAGCTTGCCGGTGGACAAGCAGAGTGGCGACCAGCTCTATGCCGGCAGCATCGTCACCGATGGGGTGGTGGAAGCTGTCGTGACGGCCGTGGCCGGCGACAGTACCCTGGCCCGCATCGCCTCCGCCATTCAGCAGGCCCAGTCCCAGCGTGCGCCGACACAGCGTTTCGTTGACCGCTTCGCCCTTTTTTACACGCCGGCGGTGGTGGCCTGTGCCGTAGTTGTGGTGGTCTGTGGGCCGTTACTGTTCGGTGGGACCTGGGCCGGTTGGCTCTATCAGGCGCTGGTAATGCTGGTCATCGCCTGCCCCTGTGCCCTGGTGGTGTCAACCCCGGTCACCGTGGTCAGCGGACTGACCGCGGCGGCCCGGCACGGCATCCTGATCAAGGGGGGCGCCTTCCTGGAAGGAGGACGATTGTTGAAAACGGTGGCGCTGGACAAGACCGGTACCCTGACGTGGGGCAAACCGGCGCTGACCGACGCAATCGCGTTTGGCGACATGCCGGTGGAGCGGGCAGTGCTGATCGCTGCCAGTCTTGACGAGCACAGCACCCACCCGATAGCCAAAGCGCTGGTCAGTGGCTGGCGGAAACGGCAGCCCGATGCCGGTCTGCTGCTGGTGGAAGAGTTTGGCGTAGTGAACGGCCACGGCGTCAAAGGCGTGATCGACGGACAAACCTGGCGTCTGGGAAACCACCGTCTGGTTGAAGAGCTTGGGTTTCGCTCTCCGGAGCTGGAGGCCCAACTGGCCGTGCTGGAAGAGGGGGGTAAGACAACCGTCGTCCTCTGCGCCGATTCCGGTCCACTAGCCCTGTTCGGCCTGGCCGACACGGTACGGCCGGAAAGCGTTCAGGCGGTAGCGGCTCTCAGGTCGCTGCATATCGAGCCGGTGATGCTGACGGGCGACAATTCCGCCACCGCCCGGGCGATTGCCGATCAGCTCGGGATTCAGGATGCGCGCGGTAGTTTGATGCCTGAAGGTAAGCAGGCTGCCATCGCCGAGCTTAAAGAGCGCCATGGAGCGGTCGGCATGGTTGGCGACGGGGTGAACGATGCTCCAGCCCTGGCCCTGGCCGATATCGGCATTGCCATGGGGGCGGCCGGAACCGCCACGGCGCTGGAAACCGCCGATGTGGCCATCATGGATGACGACCCGCGCAAGGTGGCCGATTTCATTGGGCTGAGCCGGAGATGTGCATCGATCCTGAAGCAGAACATCGCCCTGGCGCTCGGCATCAAGGTGGTATTTCTTGCCCTGGCGCTGAGCGGGCAGGCAACGCTCTGGATGGCCGTATTCGCTGATATGGGGGCTAGCCTGCTGGTGGTGTTCAACGGTTTGCGTCTTCTGGGGCATTTTTCCGCACACGGGACCCGTTTCCGGGCGTGCGCCTGAATCCATCTTCACGTTTTCGGACGGTATCGTAATACCGAGACTTTTTCCAGGGTAATCATGCCTCCGGCCATCATCTCGTGGATATTGGGCATGATGGCGTTGATCTTTTCCTGGGTATCGACCACCTCAACGATCATGGGCAGGTCGGCGGACAGGTCAAGCAGCTTTTGGGAGTGGTAGACCCTGTGGGCGCCGAAACCGCTCACGCCACGCAAAACCGTTGCTCCGGCAAAACCCTCTTTCCGCAGGAGTTCCACCAATGCCTCATAGAGCGGTCTGTGCTCGTAGCGGTCTGTTTCGCCGATGAATATTCTCATCAAAACTTGATCACCAAGCAGTCGTGTCATCAGAATCCTCCCTGGATTAATGTTCGAGCGGTTATCGTGCCCAGCCAGGTGAATGCCAGGCAGACCAGCACACTGGCCAGGACATTGGCGAACGCTGCCAGGAACTGGCCATCTTCCAGCAGTTTGAAGGTCTCGTAGCTGAAGGTTGAAAAGGTAGTCAAGCCTCCCAGAAATCCGACGGTCAGTCCCAGGCGCAGGGTTGCGGGAATGAGGGTGCTGCGCAGACTGAGCTCCATGATCAGGCCGATACAGTAGGCGCCGATGATGTTGACTACGAAGGTGCCGTAGGGAAAGGCCCGCCCCAGCAGGTTGTAGACCCAGCCGGAGAGATAGAAACGGGCAAGCCCGCCACCGGCGCAGAAAAAGGCGATTGTAGCGGCTGTCTTCATCGAAAAACTCCCTTACCCGATTATAGCGGATTTTCGGATAGTGTCAGCGAAGGCTGGAATGTACTGACGTTTTGTCCGATACAATCATGGCGGAAAAGAGCAGCGCAGAGAGTGCTGCCGTGGCCGCACCAAAGTAAAACGTGGCGGAAGGCGAGACGTGGTCCCACAGCAGGCCGCCGATCAGGCTGGCCGGCAGGGTAGCCAGACCGACCGCAGAGGCGTACACACCAAAGGCGGTTGCCTTGAAATCGGGCGGGATAATGGTTGCCAGGAACGCCTTCTGGATCCCCTCGGTCAATCCCATGAATACTCCGTACAGGCCGAACAGGACCCAGATACCCGTTGACGTGGAAACCCGCGCAAAGCCGTAATACAGCCCCGCGAAAAGCACAAATCCGAGCAGGATCAGCCGCTCTTTACCGAACCGGTCCGCCGCAATGCCGGCCGGAATTGCGGTCAGGGAATAGATCAGGTTGAAGGTCAGATATACCGCCGGAATCATGACCGTCGGTATGCCGACCTGCTCGGCCCGCAGGATCAGGAACGCATCGCTGGAATTACCCAGGGCAAAGATGGTTGCGATCAGGATAAAGAACTTGACCTTGCCGTCAAAGTGCTTGAGCGTCAACCGGGGACGCTGTGCAGCGGCAGCTGCGGATCGTTTTTTTTCCGTGATGCAGCCGGCAATGATCAGGACGGCTATGGCTCCCGGTATCATGGAGAGCCAGAACACCAGTGTATAGCTGTTGTTGTGGTGTTGGAGCAGCAGCAGGGCAATGGCGGGGCCGATCACCGCACCCATGGTATCCATGGAACGGTGGAAGCTGAAGGCGCGGGCCAGGTGGGTTGTCTCGGTGGCTTC
Source organism: Desulfuromonadales bacterium (assembly GCA_013377095.1). Classification (GTDB taxonomy): domain Bacteria; phylum Desulfobacterota; class Desulfuromonadia; order Geobacterales; family Pseudopelobacteraceae; genus Pseudopelobacter. The sequence goes on along the minus strand of JACAAY010000052.1, from coordinate 9,479 downwards.
GGCGATGATGGCATCCCGCGGCGCGGTGCGGATGCCCTTGCCCAGTCGATCGACTAAGCGTGCAGCGAGTACCTGCTGCCAGGCACCTGCCAGGGCTATGATCGGCCGGCTGAGGGTAGAAATGGCATAGCCGGCCAGCATCAGGTTCTTGCGTCGGCCGATGCGGTCGGAAAGCCAGCCGGAGAAGACCTTCAGCAGGCTGGCGGTCGCCTCGGCGATTCCTTCGATCAGGCCGATCATGGACTTGTTGACCCCCAGCACATTGGCCAGGAACAGCGGAACCAGCGGATAAATCATCTCGGAACTGACGTCCATGAAGAAACTGACCAGTCCCGAGAAGAAGACGTTCCTGCTTAAGCCGGCATACTTTCTTTCCCCCTGCATCCCGCTATTCCGACTCATCGGTAAGGGCTGTTTCCGGCTCAATATATTCATCAAGCGGTGCCTCATCCCTGTGCAATCCGTGGGCGCTGATTTCCCAATGCTCCATATGCTTGTAGATAATCACCTTGTTTCGCAGCAGTGAGCCGTGCGTGCGGCAGAATCGCTCCAGCTGGTCCCGCGGCCCGATCAACTCGACACACAGGTTCAAATCCGGGTTGGCTATCTCCCGGTTGTCGTCCTGCAGTTGGCCGCTGCCGCTGAAGCCGTAATGGGTGTGATGGGCGGTGGCGTTCAGCAGGCCGTCCTGTCTGGCCGCCATGATGATTTCCTTGTACAGGGGCGGGTTGCCGGTCAACAGCTTTCTCAGGCTGTTGCCGTTGCTCTTGCGGCGCTCTCCAGGGGTCATATAGATGCGGACCTGACCGATTTCCCGTGATTTCAGCTGGTGGCGGTGGGGCATGTGCGGACCTCCCTATTAGGTGCCTCGGAATCCGTAACGCCTTCCGGGCTGCTCGCGCTTGGAATGCCTTCGTTGTGCGTTTTATGCCATGGCAACATTCGTGGCGAAGTTCATACTTTTGTGCTGGTATGTGGTTCGCGGGCGGCGATTAACTCCGGTATTACGCTCGATCCTCCCGTCAGACGTCACGAATTCCTGCTACCCTTTGCCTGTGTCACTCTGTGCTGAACGTCGCCGCGCCAGGAATGTTCCCCAGCCGGGACGCAGTTCCCGTGCGTCGCGCAGGGATGCGCTGGGGGTGAAGCCTGTCTTCAGCTTGGGTGTTCCGATGCGTTGCGAGAGATAGATGCCGGAATGGCCGCTGCAGAGGTAGGACAGGAAACAGGCGATGGCAAAGTAGAGCGTATACTGGGAGCCGAACAGCTCGATACCCATCAGGGTACAGGCCAGAGGGGTGTTGGTTGCCCCGGCGAAAACGGCGATGAAGCCCAGCCCGGCAAAGAGGTCCACCGGCGCGTTCATCAGCACTGCCAGAGCGTTGCCCAGGGCCGCACCGATGAAGAACAGCGGGGTTACCTCGCCCCCCTTGAAACCGCTACCCAGGGTGACGACGGTGAAGAGCAGTTTCCACCACCAGCTCCAGGGGGTGGCGCCGTTGGGTAAAAAACTGGAGAGGATCGTGACCGTGTGCGGGTCGGGTGAACTGACACCCAATCCCAGGTAGTCACGGGTGCCGAGCAGGTAGGTCAGGGCGATGACCAGCAGGCCGCCCAGCACGGGGCGCAGCCAGGGGCGTGAAATTGCGCGTTTAAAGGTATGGTTGATGCCGTGGATCAGCTCGGCAAACAGCACGCTGACCAGACCGAAGATCACGGCGGCCAGGATGACCTTGGCCGTCAGCAGCCCGACAAAATCCGGTGCCACGGTTGCTATGGAGTAGTGGGTGTGGTGGATGCCCCAGGCCACGCAGGCTTTGTCCGCGACGATTGCGGCGATCAGGCAGGGGATCAGGGCGTCATAGCTCATGCGGCCCACTGCCAGAACTTCCATGGCAAATACGGCCCCGGTCAGGGGGGTGCCGAACACTGCGCCGAATCCGGCGGCGATGCCGGCCATCAGTAATGTGCGCATGTCAGTGAGGTTCAGGCGGAACCAGCGCCCGATGGTGGCGGCGATGCTGCCCCCCATCTGCACTGCCGTGCCCTCGCGACCAACCGAACCGCCGAAGAGGTGGGAAATGATGGTTGCCGCCAGAATCAGCGGTGCCATGCGGCGCGGCACGACGATGCCGCTGTCGCCATTTTCATGGCCATGGATGGCGTCCATCAGCAGGTTGTTGCCCCCTTCGGCCAGGTGGCCGACGCGACTGTAAAGCATGCTGATGGCAGCGCCGGCCAGGGGTAGCAGAAACAGCAGCCAGGGGGTGTCGATCCGCAGTTGCGTGGCCAGGTCCAGCAGCCACAAAAACAGGGCACAGGCTGCTCCGATGGCAATGGAAACCGGCGTGACGATACAGATCCATTTGATCAGGTATGCGCCCAGCGTCACGTGCTCGCGCGGGCTCCAGCGAAAGGGCATCGTATATTCCCCCGTTACGGTCGGTTCGAAAGCTCGAATCTAGTCCCCGGGGTCGTGGATTGTCAAGGATAGATGCGGGCGGGGGAGGAGTTTGAATCCATGACGCCTGAATGGCGTAACGAGCGAAATGCCGGAGGCAATCGCCGCCCGTTACGCTCAATGCCGCGTAAGACGGGTGACCAGCGGCCATATTGCGAATCATACCTGAAACGCCTGGACGGCGGCATTCTGAGCGAGAGAAGCCGGGAGGGTGTCACGGATTCAGTGAGGAAGTTAACTCATGCAGTTGAACAGGCCCATGCACCAGAAACAGTCGCCGCAGGGGACGGTGTTGGTGTAGCAGTCCTGTTCGAATTCCTCGCAATAGAGGTATTCGCAGGGGATCAGGTTGCAGTTGGCGCAGAAGGGGTATTCGTGGCGCAGCACCTCTTCGCGGAATTCCCGGTAGGGGGCGGAGTTCCAGATCTCTTGGATTCCCTCATCAGCAAGGCAGCCGAAGGATTTTGTGCTGACATGCTTCTTCCGTTCGGTGAAATAACAGACGTATTTGTGCCACAGGAAATAACAGGGGTGGACATTGCCATCCCAGGATACAAAAACGCTGCCCGCTTCCAGGAAATCGCAGGCACGGTCGCTGCGCGGCGCCACCGCCGGGAGCCTGATTTCAAGGCCGAGTCGGTCGGCGGTTGCCTGTGCCTCGGCAAAGGTTTTTTCCACCCTGGTGACCCACTCCGGATCTCGCTGCAGGAGTAGCTCTACATTCAGGAAAATTTCGCGGTTGCGGGCATCGTCCATCATCTGCTGGACAAAGGCCACCATGCGCTCCTGTTCGGGGGTGCGACTGTAGCGGAGAAAGGCCGTTTTAAAGTAGTCACCCATGTCGATCCCCTCGGCTTCTGCCCGTTTCTGCCAACTCTCGAACAGATTGATGGCGTCTTCGGTGTTTGGCTCATAGGCGGCGTTCTTGACAAAGCTCGAATCATAGGGCAGCAGATGTGAGGTGATGGCAAAGTTGGCCCCTCGTGAGGCGGCCCAGCTCAGCACCGACGGAAGCTCATGCAGGTTGTCGCGCATGATGACAAATTCGATGCCGATCTTGAAATCGGGACGTCCGCACGCTTTCCTGGCGCTGTTGAGCGCCGCAAAGGCCCGATCGATGTCCTTCAGTTCGCCCCCTTCGCGCACTGTGCTGAATGTCTCGGGAGAAACGGAATCGACCGAGATGCAGATTCGGTCCAACCCTGCCTCCAACAGCGAAATGGCGCGATTCTCATCCAGTAACAGTCCATTTGACTGAAAGCCGATCCAGGACGCATGCGGCATGCGGCTGCGGGCATGGCGGATAAAGTCCTCCAGCCGGTTGCAGAGCAGCGGTTCGCCGATGCCACTCAGCACCAGCGACTCGGCGGTGGGAAAGGCCGGATCCAGGGCCCGGAAGGTTTCCATGGTCAGAAACCCCTCCTTCAGTTCGCTGCCCATGGTCTGCTTCATGCACATGCTGCATTGCAGGTTGCAGTAGGTAGTGGTTTCGACGAACAGCTTGCTGGGGTAGGGGCGCAGGGCCGGCAGCGATTGGTCGAACGTGGCCGGGGAGGCTGGCGATTCTTTCAGTTGGCTGCTGGGCAATGTGGCGTTGGAGAGGTTGGCGATACTCCAGGTAGGTTTGTTCATACGGGTTTTATAAAGCTCCTTCGGGGTGACGGTATGCGGAAATTGTTTTCCGGGCCGTTTGTTCCGGGTACGCCACTGACAGAGTCACGTGGTGGACAGGCGTGCTACTTTCGTCAATTTTCATGGCCTTGTCAACAGATTAGGTGGGGGCTAACCGCAGCATCCTCCTGCACCCGGCCACCATTTTCGTTCCCGCAGCCATTCGTCGATCAACCCTATTGCACATCCCTTCATTGATGGTCAGACAGGTTTCCAGACAATCTTCTTGCTTGCCTTGAGAGACCTGCAAGTCTCGCAGAAATAACCTTCGCAGCATTTTGTGCAGACGGTGATCTTTCCACCGCAATCGGGACAGTATGGCTCCATGTCGATGTGATCGTGCTCGGTTTCATCATTGCACACCTCGCAGAAGATCTTGACGTCGCCGTCGGCATACTTTCTGACCATTTCATTGTCGCATTCACGACAGATTCTTCTCTTCATGGTGGTTTCCTCCAAAAGTGGACTTATGGAACCATGGTGCCAGAATTCGGGCAATTTATCCATAAATTGATCCTGCCCTGGTGATGTGGGTTTGGTGACTGAATAATATGAAAATGCGGTTTTGGTTTGTTGCCAGGACTCACCTGGGTTTTCCTCCGAAATAGTCAGTGATCCACTCTTTTATTTCGTCCCGCACGCGACGGTATTCCGGCAGAACTTCCTCCTCACTCCCCTTGAGTCGCGACGGGTCGTCAAAACCGTGGTGAATGCGCTCAGTTCCCCCCACAAACAGCGGGCAGGTCTCGTTGGCGTCGCCACAGAGGGTGACGACATGGTCGAAGTTCTGTCCCTGCAATTCGTCCAGGGTCTTGGAGTGGTGATGGGAAATGTCGATGTCCAGTTCGGCCAGGACCCTGGCGGCCAGCGGGTTGACCCTGGTTGCTTCGGTACCGGCGGAAAAGGCCTGGCAGTGCCCGTGAAGATAGTGGTTGGCCAGTCCTTCGGCCATCTGGGAACGGCAGGAATTGTGGGTGCAGAGAAAGAGGATGCGCTGTTTCATGGTGACCCGTTTCAAGGGATTGAAATGATTGTTTGTGTGAGGAGATTATATATCCGCTTGAGCGGATATAAGCAAGGGGAAAATGTGTCGGAAAGTGGGGGATCACTATTTTGGAAAATGCGATTTTTATGATTGCGTAACAGGTTGCAGTGAAATAATGTGAGGCATCTAAGGTGCAGGGATTTGCGGTGCAGGTTAACAGGGAGGCGACTATGTCAAACAGGAAGAGTGTGCTGGTAATCGGCCTGGAGCCGACGCTGATTGATTTCTCGGCCACCGACTATGCCGCGTTCCCCGGATTGGATGCTGCGAAGGTTTTGGCGGGTCTCAAAGCAGCTGAAGCGAGCCTGACCCAGATCGGCTACGACGTGCAGCTCTGTCTGACCGATTTTGGCGAAACGGCCGAAGCGGTGGTCCGGGAACAGCTGGAGCAGAAACGGTACGATTGCGTCCTGATCGGCGCGGGCGTGCGAGCGGTTGCGGGAAACCTGCTGCTGTTTGAGAAATTGATCAACGTCGTACACGCCTGCGCTCCCCAGGCCAGGATCTGCTTCAACACGAAGCCGACTGATACCGCTGAGGCGGTACGGCGCTGGGTTTGAAGTGAAAGTCTGTGTCGCAACCGTTTTCATGAGCATGGGATAAATGTTTCATTTGGGTAGATCACCAGTTCATGCGCGCGTGAACTGGTGATCTACGAGTTGACTGAATTCCTGCTCAGAGTCCTACAATAAATCTTTTAGGATACCGACATGTGTTTCTTGTATTTTTTTGATGACCACACTTGGTTAGCTACGTTAATCACTGTATTTGTGACAACAGCTTTTGCAGTATGGCAAATAAATCGTCAGTTGCGGAACACTATAACTGCTCAAAAGTCTAACAAAATGGACGAACTTCATTTAGCAATTTACAAAGAGATTGGCGAAAAAATTGAAGTCTGCCAGGCGGCACTTTCAAAGACCTATACCACTACCATGACCATTCCCTCTTTCTTTGAGTTAAAATTCACAGAAGACGCGAAGGCAAGAGCCGCAGGACTTCAAGAATCTAACTATGAAATCCAAAATAGATATCCAATCGTAACGTCCGAATTTTATGCATCTATGCAGAAACTTACAGAAGTTATATTCGTGATGGACAAGTACGAGATAGCTTTTATAGATTTTAATAACATGAAGAATAACATTCTTCAGACATCAAAGAACCTTCACCTTGCAATGTCTACCTTTCACAGATACATTTTGGATTTTCTGCCGATGGACATACCTGAAGCAGATCGACAAAAAATTGGCGGAGCAAATGTTATTAAACTCGCCATGCCAGACGCAGCAGCTATCGCCAAAATGCGAGCATTGTCTGATGCCGCCAAAGAGGTGAACCTAGATATTACCTCTTATCTGCATGACCTTCGAATAGAAGCGCAAAATGTCTTACTAGGCCCTATCTTCGATAAAAGGCAGGTCCCTAAAAGGGTTCCCGGGGACCCGCGCTACCAAGTACTGACTTTAGACTCCGAAAATAAATAGTAGAGAGTATAAGTGTCAGGGGTGTTCTGGGGACCGTAGTTGATTTGTTGACTAACGCATATTTGATTGGTTCCAAATCAACAAATCAACTACGTCTTCTTTCATTAGCTGTGGCTATGACAAGATGCTCTCGACTCCGGCCAGCCGCTGCCCAAGCTCAAAAGCGCGTTTGCACTCCAGTGGAAATACCTCCGAACGGCGCCGAGCCTTGTGGGCAGGATCGAAGCTTTCTATCACCACCTTCGAATAATCGTCCACCTGACAGGTGTCAAAAGCACACAGCGACTCGACAGAGCCAAGGAGTAGTTGCAAATATCGCTCATTGGTTTTAAAGACTTGATCGTACCCAAATTCCTTGCTCTGCTCCTCCGAAACATTCATGGTATAGATAAAACCAGACTTGATTTTCCCAGGGAACAGGGTGCCATAGGGCACCGTGTAGGTGAGATAGGGAAATAGCAGTCGTTCGAGAAAACTGCGCGTCTCGCCGGTGACTGTGCCGAAGTAGATCGGCGAACCGATGACGAGGCCATCGGCTGTGGCAATTTTTTCCAGCACCGGTGCTAAATCGTCTTTAAGGACACATTTCCCGTAACTTTTGCCCCCTCGGGTTTTGCAGGCGAAACAGCTCTTACATCCCTTGAAATTGAGGTCGTAGAGATGAACCAGTTCTGTTGTAGCCCCTTGTGATGCGGCCCCTTCCAACGCCTTTGCCACGAGTGTAGACGTGTTCCATAGTTTCCGTGGACTTCCGTTGATTCCGATGATGGTCATGCGAGTTTCTCCTTTTAGGACTGTTGGCTGTCCCCTTGCCGATCAGCAGCCTGCGATAAGGTGGATAGTTCGACTAATCTCGAACTAACTGGTTCGAATTTAGTCGAACAAGCTTGCAATGTCAACCCCATTTGAATATTATGAAGGAAAAAAGTGAGCGACAGCAAATGTCTAAAAAAACTGAGGTACAGCAGCCTATACGAGACGAGATTTCTTTGTCCAAAGTTCTTCATGCACTCAGCGATCCGGTGCGAATGGAAATCGTTCTTAAAATTGCCAAAGCAGGGCAGGTTGCATGTGGTGCATTCGATATACCGATGCCTAAGTCGACCTTATCACACCACTTTAAAGTTCTTCGAGAATCAGGAGTAGTCGCTAGCAGGCGGGAGGGTAACGAGTTAATAAACTCCTTACGATCTGAAGATCTGGAAGCACGATTTCCTGGCGTTATGAATGCCATAATTGCGGCAGGGAGCAGGTAATGGAATGACGGGTCACTCTCGACATGAGACTGAGGGAAACGTGGGAAACGCTGCTTGCTATTTTGCTAGGTTGGAAATAGAAAAATAACAAACAACCCCCTTCAGCCGTTTGAGGGACAAGAACGCACTTGGACATCCGAAGTCTTGCGGTTTTATACCGATCAGCTGCGTAAAGCAAACCAACTCGAATTGGCTTCAAGCTTTGAAAAGAAGGCTTCTGAGCTTGTTGAGTGAGGTGCCCGTGCAATCTCCCCATCCACATGCTAAACCACCCTCATCGCAACCGCCCGTAGCCGCGGCGCCTCCACCATGACCGCGCCGCGCGGCAAACGCCGCCTTCCCTTCCGCTACTGTGAGCCGGCGTTCTTCGGCGGCCTGCTGGACGACCCCGTACTGTTCCTGCGCATCCGGCCCCTGCGCAGGGCGCTGCTGTTCGATTGCGGCCAGATCGCGCATCTGGCGAAACGGGTCATCAAGCCCATCCAGGCGGTATTCATCACCCATGCCCACATGGACCACGTCATGGGGATCCCCACCCTGGTGCGCCACCACCACGCCTCGCCGCGCCCCCTGGACGTGTTCGGGCCGGCCGGCATCACCGAACGGACCGAACACCTGCTGATGGGCTTCGACTGGAATCTGGCGGAGCCCACCTGGTTCACCCTGCGGGTCCACGAAGTTCTCCCCGACCGCATCCTTCACTCCAGCTTTCCGGGACCGCAGGGATTCGTCCGCAGAGACGACGGAGAGAGCCCGTGCCTGGACCGGAAGATCTGGGCCTGTCCCTTTCTGACGGTGGAGGCTGAAATCCTGGACCATAAACTGCCGGTGCTGGCGTTCAGAGTCAATGAGCGATCCTACTTCTCGGTTGAGGGGAAAAGGCTGGATGAGCAGGGACTGGTGGCGGGGGAGTGGATCAGGGATCTGAAGAGCCGTGTGTGGAAGAAACAGGCGGAACACCGAGTTACGGCAACCTGGCGCAGGGGGGAACTGTTATTGGAAGAACCGGTGGACGATCCCGAGGCGCTGTACGAGAGCATCCGGGGGAATAGCGAAACCGCCTCCCTGGGGTACATGACAGACATGGGCTGGACAGCTGATAATGTGGAAACCATCAGGAACTTTATGGGCGGGCTGACGCTGCTCTGCAGCGAATGTACCTTTCTCGCCGCCGATCGGGAAAAGGCACGTGCCTCCCACCATCTCACCTCCACCGACCTGAATACCCTGCTGGAAAGCCTCAGGCCGCGCTACCTGCTGGCCATGCATCTCTCCAAGGGATATCTGCGACGAACCTTCGATCTCTATGCGGAGCTGAAACCACCAAGCGGGACCAGGATCCTTCGACTGCCCAACCACATCGTTCCTGCCCCGCTCGGCGCAAGGGAGGTAGACCGATGGCTTCGGCCGGCATGATTCCGAATCCAGATCATAACGCTCTCTCTGTTACATCCTATGGGAACAAACAGATACGTCTGATCGAATATGAAAATTCGAAAACACTACTAGTACCACGTAACACTTAATATTTCGTTTTTATTTAATTTGTGACATACTGA
>JACAAY010000051.1 GCA_013377095.1 Desulfuromonadales bacterium | reverse complement strand
CAGTATGACCGCGCGCATATCCTGTTGGTGACATCCAGCAGGGAGGGGTTCCCCATGGTCATCATGGAAGCCATGGCCCACGGTGTTGTGCCGATCTCGACCGATGTGGGGGGGATTTCCCGGCATCTGACACAGGGTATCAACGGCTGGCTGATTGACGCTACCTCCACTGAAGAGCGGATCGTGGACGACTTCTGCCGCATTATCCAGCGCCTCTGTGATAACCGACAGCAGCTGCACACCATGTCCCGTGCCTCATTCGACTATGCTGGCGAGCATTTCAGCGGCCGGGAATTCTGCAGCGCCTATCGCTCGCTGTTGCTGGATCGCGATGGCAAGGGAGCCAAACATGCCCAGGGTTAGTGTCATTATCCCCTGCTATAATCAGGGCGCCTGGCTTGACGACGCGGTGGACTCGGTTCTGTCCCAGAGCTATCGGGACTTTGAAATCATCATCGTCAACGACGGTTCCAGCGACGAACAGACACGATCACTGCTGTCAGAGTACGACAGACCGTTGACCAGGGTGATCCACACCACGAACCAGGGCCTGGCCATGGCGCGCAACAACGGCATCAGGGAGGCCGCTGGAACCTATCTGCTGGCGCTGGACGCGGACGACCGCATCGGCCCGACCTACTTGGAAAAAGCGGTTGCTGTTCTGGACAGGGAAGCGGCAACCGGGATTGTCTATTGCCAGGCAGAGACATTTGGCGCTGTCAACGGTCCCTGGTTTGCAGCCCCCTATGCGCTCCGCCGCATGCTGATGGGCAACCTGATCTTCTGCGCCGCTTTTTTCCGGAAATCAGCCTGGGAGGCGGTTGGAGGCTACAACACATCCATGGTTGCCGGATACGAGGATTGGGATTTCTGGCTTTCGCTGATCGAACGGGGGGCGCAGGTGCACCGTATCCCGGAAGTCCTCTTTTCTTACCGGGTCAAGGAGGTCTCCATGGCAACCTCCATGGACTGGAGGAAAAAAACGGACATGCACCACCTGATCATGCAACGGCACCAGGATCTCTATATCAGAAATCTGAGACCGCTGCTGGAGCTGTACTACAGGATCACCTGCTCCACTCCCTATCGCCTGCTGAAAAAAATCGGCATACCAGCATGGCTGGACAGGATTTCGGGAGGCAGGTGGTGAAGATCGTCTTCCTGGCGCCCTTTGGAATCCGCCCCAAGGGCACTCTGCTGGCCCGCATGCTTCCGCTGGCGTTGGCACTTACCCGGCGCGGACACGAGCTGGTCATCGTTGCTCCCCCCTACACCAATCCGGAGGATTCCGGACGTGAGGAACTGGTGCAGGGGATCAGGATTGTCAACATCCGGCTCGACTCTCCACGCGGCCTGACCACACTGCTGCTGGCACTCCGCATGTACCGGGCAGCCATGGCCGAGCGTCCCGACCTGGTCCAGCTCTTCAAACCCAAGGGGTACGGCGGGCTGGCCGCCATGTTCCTAGTGCTGATGCGCCGTCTCGGCTTCCATCGCCCCCCCCTGCTGGTCGACAGCGACGACTGGGAGGGACGGGGCGGCATGAATGACCTGCTGCCCTACTCCTTTGCGGAGCGCCGGGTGTTCGCCTTCCAGGAACATTGGCTGCTGGCCCGGGCAGATGCCGTGACCGTCGCCAGCAGGGAACTGGAAAAGATGGCACAGACGCTTGCCGGACCGGGAAAAAAGGTGCTCTATCTTCCCAACGGCGTTGTTCCAACTCGTCCCGGCAACGGCGTCCGGGTGCGGGAACGGCTCGGAATCCCGCTCCAGGCCCCCGTAATTCTGTTGTACAGCCGTTTCTTCGAGTTCAGCCAGGAGCGGCTGTATGACCTGTTTGCTGATCTCCACGGCAACGTGACCGGGATTCGTTTTCTGGTGGTCGGCGCCGGCAGACAGGGGGAAGAGCGCCACCTGGTCCAGGCTGCCCGGCTGCGTGGTTTTGGGCAGTCACTGATCATGGCGGGATGGATTGACCCAACCGAACTCCCCGACTACCTGGCCGCGGGTGACGTGGCGCTCTATCTTTTTGACGATACGCTGATCAACCGGACCAAGTGTCCCGCCAAACTGACCGAACTGGTTAACGCAGGCGTGGCGGTTGTGGCCGACAGTGTCGGCCAGCTGTGCGAATATCTGCCCCCCGAAAGCGGAATCCTGTGTCTCCCGGGCGACTGGCGAATGATGTCCCGGAAGACCGTGGAACTACTGGGCGATGCCCAGCAACGTAAATCGGTCGCCGCGGCCCAGTTCACGCACCTGCACGATCATTTCCCCTGGAACAGGCTGGCAGAAGCGCTCGATGAACTCATGAACACCCTGTACCACACATCCCTACGGAGATCCCCATGACTGATCGCCGAAAAAACCTGCTCTGCCTGGCAGCCCTGCTCGGACTGCTGACCCTGTTTTTTTCAAAGATTCTCTTCACCGACAGGATTGTCCGGGCTCCGGACATCATCAACGAGTCATACTGGTGGATGAAAAGCTACGCCGACATCAGCCTGCGTGACCTTTTCAACATTAACCTGGTCGCCACCTGGGATCCCAACATCAACAGTGGCCTGACCAACAATGGCGGCCTGGCGTCCCAGCAGTTTCTGCTGTACCAGAGGTTTATCCTCCATTTCATACCGGCACCGGCAAGCGTGGCATGGTTCATGGTGTTGCACCTCTTCCTCGGTGGCGCCGGAGTGTTCTGCTGCTGTCGATTAATTGGCTGCAGCAGATGGGCGTCCTTTTTCGGAGGCTTGGTCTTTGCACTGGCGCCCGAAAACGCCTCGCTGATCAATGCCGGCCATGTCATGAAAATTGCCACCATCGGCTTCGCGCCCTGGGCTTTCTACTTCATCGAGCGCGGGTTTCAGACCCGCCGGCTGGTCTTCTTCATGACAACGGCCGTGGTCCTGGCGTTCCAGTTTTTCAATACCCATTGGCAGATAGCCTTTTACACCTGCCTCAGCCTGGGCGCCTATGGAATACTCCGTTCCATCGGCATTCTGTTTTCCGATGATGAAAAAAAGGAGTTTCCCGCGGCACGGCTCTTTGGATGCAATCTGGTGCTGCTGGCATTCTTTCTGACAACCGTGTCCATATCGCTTCTGCCCCTGGCCGACTGGTCGAAAGAGACCAACCGTGGCGTCCAGAGCGGCGCCAACCAGGGCAAGGGTGGCCTGGATCGCGAGGAAGCCATGTCGTGGTCGCTGCCGCCGGAAGAGTTGACCGGTTTTGTTATTCCCGGTTTTTTTGGGTTATCCCGCCAGGAAGCCGGCGAAAATCCCGCCTCTATCCGTTCCTACTACTGGGGTCGCATGGTATTCACCCAGACGGTCAGCTACATGGGACTGATCCCCTGGCTGCTGGCGCCGCTGGCGCTCATCTTCCGCCGTGATCGCTACACCTGGCTGGCAATTGCCGCGATTGCAGGGGGTGTTCTGTTTTCCATGGGGAAATACACCCCCTTCTACAACCTCCTGTTCGATGCATTTCCGGGGATCAACCGTTTCCGGGTACCGAAGATGATCATGTTCATTCCGGTCATGGGGCTGTCCGTACTGGCCGGACGCGGGCTGGACCTGCTTCGTGAGGAGTGGGTGAGGACGACGGTTGCCTTCCGCCGCTATCTGCTCGGCATCGGAATGTTTGCGTTCTCCCTGTGCCTGCTGCTTGTTTTCGAAGCCGCAGGAAGAGATTTCTGGATCTCGCGGCTGTACGAGATGCTGGCTCAACCGACCCGCTACGAGCAGGGTCCCCAGCTGGTTATGCAGCGCTGGAACAACCTGGTGCTGGAAACCGGCATTGCAGCCGGGTTGGGGCTGATCTGCGCCGCCGTTCTGGTGGCCTTCAACAGGGGCTGGCTTTCAGCCAGGCTTCTGCCGTTTCTGCTGCTGGCGCTCTTTGTGGGAGACGTGGCCAGGGTCAACGACAAATTCCTGTTTCTGGTCAAGGTTCCGGAGAAAAGCCTGCGCAGCAAGACACCAGTGATCGAGTTCCTGCAACGCGAATCCAAGGATTATCGGGTGCTCCCCATGAACGGCGGTGATCCCATGCAGTACGCGACCAGCGGGGTTCCGGTCATGTTCACCTCCAATCCGGTACAGCAGCGACGCTGGCAGGAGTTTCTCGACGTATTCAATCTGAACTCGCCCATGCCGGACCTGCTCAACGTCAAATATCTGGTAATGAACAGCGAGCAGTATGCCCAGGAGAAAACACAACTGTCTCCAAAATACCAACCGGTATTCCAATCACCTGACAAGCGTGAACTGCTGTTGGAGAACCGGGCCGTGCTGCCGAAGGCATGGCTGGTTCCCTCCGCAATGGTTGTGCAGGACCGGGTGCAGGCCCTGCAGATCCTCCAGAACCCGTCATTCAATCCCGGCCTGGTCGCCCTGGTGGAGAACCCTGCGCCGCTCGACCTGCTTGCGCCTGACCAGCGCCCCCAAGCTCCGCCCGGCACGGTATCCATCAATCGCTCTGAAGGTGAGCGGATCACCCTGACGGCAACCCCCGCCATGAACAGCCTGCTGGTACTGGGGGAAAAGTACTTTCAGGGATGGAAGGCACGCATCGACGGCAAACCGGCGCAAATCTATCCGGTTGATCACGTGCTGCGCGGCGTCTACCTGACACCAGGAAAACACTCGGTGGAGTTTGAATTTGACCCGCTCCCCTTCAAGATCGGCAAATATCTGACCCTGACCTCTTTTGCGCTGTTTGCGGTTGTTCTGGTACGGGAATGGTTTCTGCGACGCAGGAAGGTGAACGCTAGTGCCTGATACGGTTTCGCTGGATACGGTCAGACGTTTCGGACTCAGCATCAGTCAGCCGCTGAATGGGTACCGTTTCTCGTTGGATTCACTGCTGCTGGCGGATTTCGTCGCCTGTTCCGACACAGCCCGCCTGGCGGACCTGGGAACGGGATCGGGTATCATCCCGCTGATACTCTGCCGGCGGTTTGCATCGGCAACGGCTGTTGGACTCGAAAGCAATGTGGCAATGGCCGATCTGGCCAGGGAAAACGCCTGTCGCAACGGGCTGATGGACCGGATTGAGATTCTGCCCTGTGATATACTGGACACGAAGCGGCATTTCCCGGTTTCCAGCTTTGATGGTGTTACCGCCAATCCCCCTTTCCGCACCCCGCACAGCGGCAGGACCAGCCCCAGAGCGGGAAGGGATACAGCCCGCCACGAATCCACCGCCGGTATTGCGGATTTTCTGGACACGGCAAAATATCTGGTGAAACCCACGGGACGGATCTGGTTTATCCATCATCCTGACCGACTGGCCGAGTTCATCCACCAGGCCGCCACGCTGAAGCTCTCCCTGCTCAAGTTGCGCATGGTGCATGGCACCATCTCGTCACCCGCCCGGATATTTCTGGCGGAGTTGGCCAAGGCTCGTAAAGGAGCAACCACGGTGCTCCCACCGTTGATCACCCACGGAGAAGATGGGGCCTATACCCGCGAGGCGCGGCTGATTCTGGGAGAAGATACCTGAATGCAACAGGCGGGAAACATTTGCCGCCACCCGCTGTCACACCCAATGTTTAGCTTTTCTTGAAGAAAAAAACATGCTATAGCTCCGACACTAACAGCCTAAAAAAAGGAGATTACCAATGAATGCAAAACACATCGCCCTGCGCACTCAGCTTGCGTTATTGGCTGCGCTTTTCTGTTTCAGCTCCGTGGCATCGGCCGCCGAAGACAAACCGAAAGAGACAAAGCCGGCGACAGCTGCGACCGCACCTGCCGCGACTAAGGATGAGGTCGTAGCACGGGTCAACGGCAAACCCATTTATGCCGCAGAACTGCAACGAGCCAAGAAAGCCTACCAGAACGGCCAGCCCAAACAGGAGATTCCAGCCGATAAGCAGAAGGAGTTTGATCAGCAGGCTCTTACCCAGCTGGTTTCCGCCGAACTGCTCTACCAGGCCGGGCAAAAGCTGATGATCAAGGATCTGGACAAACAGGTTGATGAAAAGATCAGCCAGGGCAAGAAGCGCTTCCCTACCGAGCAGGATTTCGAAAAAGCGATCAAGGCCCTGGACATGACCGAGAGCAGCCTGCGCGACTATACCCGCCGGGATATCGTCATTTCAAACTACGTCCAGCAGAACTTTGCATCAAAGATTACGGTCAGCGAAGAGGAAAGTAAAAAATTCTACGACCAGAATGCCGACAAATTCAAGCAGCCCGAAACGGTCAGGGCCAGCCACATCCTGATCGGCGTCGATCCCAAGGCAACTGATGAGGACAAGAAAAAAGCCCGTGAGAAGATAGAATCGGTGCGCAGGGCATTGGCCGGTGGTTCCGATTTTGCCAAACTTGCCAAGGAAAACTCCACCTGCCCCAGCAGCCAGCAGGGCGGCGACCTGGGCTACTTCGGCAAGGGGCAGATGGTGCCAGCCTTCGAACAGGTCGCCTTTAGCCTCAAACCGGGTGAAATCAGCGACGTGGTGGAAACCCAGTTCGGATACCACATCATCAAGGTGATGGATAAAAAGGACGCTTCCACGGTACCCTTCAAGGACGCCAAACCCCGTATTGACGATTACCTGAAGGGGCAAAAGCTGACCGCGGCGGTAACCTCCTATCTGGATGAGACGCGCAAGACCGCCAAGATCGAGACCATGTTGAAGTAATTTTTTTCATAGTGCTGATGCGACAATGGCCGGCCTGAGATAACTTGGGCTGGCCATTGTCTTTTGAATATAGGGGAGACACCGGAATGGCGATTTCACTTCTTGAGTTTTACCTCCGGCAAGAATACTATTAAAAAATAAAAAACAAGCAGTGCAATTTTCCGAAAAGAGCAAACCCGGGGCAACCCGGGGGCGCAGAGTCACGGAGCCGTAAAAACGGCTGGCCGGTCCGCCGAAGAAATTTCCTGACACAACCTCCATCTTCGACTTCGGGATGGGGGTTTTTTTATACGACTTTTGAAATTTCAATCAAAGCGCATTTCAATGGAGGGCACCATGAGGAGTAACCAGATAACATTCCGGCTTCTAATGATGGCAGTGGGCTTCGCCAGCCTCTTTACCGGGAGCATTACCGCCACCCATGCCGCGCCGGTACCGGTCCTGATCAAGGACATCAAAACCCGGATCAAGGACAACTCAAACATCCACAACCTGGCCGCAGCAGGGAACGAGCTCTTCTTCACCGCCTACGACCTGGCCCACGGAAATGAACTCTGGAAGAGCGACGGCACCGCCGCCGGAACAGTCATGGTCAAGGACATCCGGCCCGGAACGGGAGATTCGTATCACAACCCCGATTACCTCACCTACTGGAACGGCTATGTCTATTTCGAAGCCTACGGCCCCAACGGCTGGTCGCTCTGGAAGAGCGACGGCACCGCCGCCACTACGGTCGAGGTAAGCCAGGATGTTGATCCGGAACATATCGTCGTTTTCAAAGGCGCCCTCTATTTCTCCGCCTATGGTGACGGACTCTGGAAGAGCGACGGCACCCCTGCAGGAACGGTAGCGGTCACCCCGGGGATCGGCACCTTGCAGAACCTGGTGGTTGCCGGAGCCAACAGGCTCTACTTCACCGTCGACCACGACATCTGGACCAGTGACGGCACCACCTCCACCCTTTTGAAGAGTGATGTCTATTATGACCAGCTCACCAGTGTCAACGGCATCGCCTATTTCTACGGCTGGGATGCCAGCGCAAATGCATACCGGCTCTGGACCAGTGACGGCACCGAGTCCGGCACCGTTGCGCTTTCCTATGCAGCAGTGCCGGATAATCTCACCGATGTAAACGGCACGCTCTTCTTTACGGCAACGGATCCCACAACAAATAAGGCATCCCTTATCAAGCTCGTTGCCGGCGTGCCGACAGTGGTGAAGAGCGGCATATCCCCCACAAATCTCTATAACTGGAACGGCGTCCTCTATTTCGACAATGCCAACGGCCTCTGGAGGAGTGACGGCACGCCCGGCGGCACCGTGGTGGTGAAGAGCAGCGTCTGGCCGTCTCTCCTGACCGGTGTCGGCGGCCACCTCTTCTTCAGAGGATGGGACAATGCCAGCGGTTACGAATTATGGAGCAGTGACGGTATTCCCGAATCCAGTGGTGGCACCACCGCCAGGGTAAAGGATATTAATCCGGGAACGCCCAACAGCAACCCATCCCAGCTCACCAATGTGAACGGCACCCTCTTCCTGACGGCAACGGAACCGGTCACCGGAACCCAGCTCTGGAAGAGCAACGGCGCCGACGCCGGAACCGTCCTGGTGCAGAATGTTTCCCCTGGCACCCAGGATTCTAATCCGGGCAAATTTCTCGATGTGAACGGCACCCTCTACTTTGCCGCCGATGACTACACCAACGGCAACAAACTCTGGCAGACCAACGGCACTGCCACTGCCACCAGCATGGTGCCGGGCTTAACCAGTAGCAATCCCGTCCCGCTCGTCAACGCCAACGGCACCCTCTACTTTACCGCCAACGCCGATGATCTCTGGAAACGGGTGGGCACCGGCGCCGCGGAGCTGGTAAAGGCTAATGTCTCCGTGACTGACCCGAGCAAGGTTATTTATATAAACGGCACTCTCTATTTCACGGGATGGGACAGCGGCCACGGCTATGAGCTCTGGAAGAGCGACGGCACTCTGGCCGGGACGGTCATGGTGAAGGACATCAGAACCGGTTCGAATAATTCGAACATTGATTTTCTCACCAATCTGAACGGCAGCCTCTATTTCGCCGCCAATAACGGCACCGATACCCAGCTCTGGTCGAGCAATGGCACCGAAGCCGGGACGGTCGTGGTGAGGAGCGATATCAAGGCAGTAAACAATCTCACCCTGGTGAACGGCAAGCTCTTCTTCTCCGGAGACGATGCCTCAAATACTCACGCACTCTGGGTGAGCGACGGCACACCAGGTGGCACAACAATGCTTATGAACAATGTCTATCCAAGCAAGCCCACCGCGGTCGGTACAACCCTGTTCTTCCAGGGATGGACGAATGCAGACGGTTATCAACTCTGGAAGAGCGACGGCACCATTGGCAACACATCGATGGTGAAAGCAATTGGCTCCGGCGCCACTTCAGCTATCCCCGACAACCTCACCAACGTCAACGGCACCCTCTACTTCACCGCATGGAATACCTGGGATACACCACACCATGATCAGATCTGGAAGAGCGACGGCACCGCCGCCGGAACGGTTGTGGTCAAGGACCTTCCCGACGATTACGGCTTTACCTCAGTGGGCTCGCTAACATCCGTCCACGGCATCCTGGCGTTCGTATTCATGAACAAGAGTTACTACCCCTCTACTGACGATAGCGCAGAACTCTGGATCAGCGACGGCACCTCCGCCGGAACCGTCATGGTCAAGGATATGTATCCAGGGGACTATGGTTCAGCCCCGGCCAGCCTGACCATGGCCAACTCGCTGCCCAAACTCCTGCAGAACGAGGCCCTCTTCTTCAGCGCCATCGACCCGCTGGCTGGCAGGGAAATTTTCATCCTCGACTTCACCCCGCCGGTGAGCGCCATCACCTCCCCGGCACACGGCGCGTACCTGCGCGGCGACAGCTTTACCATCACCGGCACGTCAAGCGATTCCATGCCCGGAACCGGCGTCAACCTGGTCCAGGTATCCACCGACGGCGTAAACTGGTATAACGCGACCGACACTTCCGGCAACGGCACCTGGGCCACCTGGCAATATACCTGGACTCTCCCCGCTGACGGCGTCTACACCATCAGAAGCAGGAGCACCGACCTGGCGACCAACGTCCAGACACCGCTGGCGAGCATCACCGTCACGGTTGACAACACAAAGCCGGTGGTGAATTTTTCCATACCCGCGACCGTATTGCATGGTTTGCCTGCTCTAATGACATACACCTTCGATGTCACCGAAGCGAATCCGGATGTCTATTGCATCAACAGTGTGAATTCATCCACTACTTGCAGCTGGATATCCGCCAATAACCTCGCCATTATGATTAGCAGCGAAGGAAACAAGACCTTCTATGCCTGGGCAATGGACAAGGCGGGAAATGTTTCCGATCTGACAGGCGCAAGCTACGACACCATCATGGTCTCGCTGCCCCACACCCTGAACATAGACCTGGCCGGCACAGGCGGGGGCACGGTCACGTATGGCAACTCAGTCTTTGATACCGACCACGCGGTCACGGTCTACTCATTCGACCAGGTGACCCTTGTGCCGAACCGCTACCCCTATTCCCTTTTCAGCGGATGGAGCGGTATCTGCAGCGGTACCGGCACCTGCAGCTACGCGGTCCCCACGGTGATCTCCGGTGGCAGTACCCACACCGCCACCGCGACATTCACCTTTGACTGGCCGAACGCGGTCAAGGTCTTACCGAACACTACGTTCCACCAGAAGATCAGCGACGCCTACCAGGCGCCGACGACCAGCAATGGCGCCACCATCAGGGCATGGGCAACCAGTTTTGACGATATCCTGTTCTTGGACAAGAACAAGCTGGTCACTCTGCTGGGGGGGGACAACGAGGCCCACAACAACAATAGTGCGGGGGTAACCAGCGTGCTGGGGCCGCTGACCATCCAGAGCGGCGCGGTTACCATGGACAGGATCATGATCAGATAGGTTTTCCGGTGAGAATTATACAGGGGCCCAGCACGAAGCGCCCCCGGTTCATCCACAATAACGAAACCGTTTTTCAGGTTTCACCCCCCCAGGTTATCCCTGGGGGAGCAGACTCACGGGGCCGGCAATGCCGGCCGCTCCGCCGAAGAGGATTCTTCGAAAACCACCCCAGTCTTCGGTGAGAGGACTGGGGTGGTTTGTATTCCATGCCCCATGCAGTGCCCCTTTCCGAGCCTGTTGTCTTACCCAGACGATTTCAACGAAAGGAGAAACCATGAAAACGTTCATTCTTTGCGTCATTGTCATCATTGTCATCATTGTCCTGACTGTTCCGGAAAGTGCCAGTGCAACCATCTATTACGTTAAACCGTCACCTGCGGGAAACAACGCCAATTCCGGACTCAGTTGGTCTCTGGCCAAGGGGAGTGTATCCGGAGCAATTGCAATTGCCAGTTCGAATGACGAGATCTGGGTCGCCTCGGGAACCTACCCGGAACACATCAGGAATCGCACGACCGGGGAGGGTAATTCCGTTGATGTGCGGCTGTATGGCGGTTTCAGGGGAGACGAAACAGTCCTTGGACAACGGAAGTGGCTGGAAAACCAGACCATCCTGGATGGAGGCGGCGGTGATCCACCCATGCCGCCGGAAAGCGGGTCGGTCATCACCATAACCGGCGGTGCAGGACCAGATATGCGGATCGACGGTTTCACCATCATCCGCGGCCATGCCTACCTGGGGGGCGGGATATCCATGGTCGGCTCCGCCCCCACCATCACCAACAATCACATCTGGGACAACACCGCTGAAGTGGGAGCGGGGATATTCAGCAGTGACTACAAAATCACTCCTCCGGTCGCCCACCCCATCTTCACCGGCAATCTGATCGATCTGAACTACGCCGACGACGGCGGAGGAATCGCCATAGAGGGGAGCGACAATATCGTCCACCTCCCCAGTGCCGCGCCGGTCATCAGCAACAATATCATCTCCGGTAACGTGGCTGATTACACCGCCGGCGGCATTGGTAGCTGGGGCCACGCCTCCCCATTTATTGCCAACAACAGCATCCGCTCCAACGCATCCAATTATTCCGAATCCAGCGCCAATGTTGGTGGAGGGGGCATCCTGAGCACCGCCGATGACCTGTCAGGGGAACCGGTCCAGTTCGCCATAGCAGCGCCGACCATCATCGACAACCTGATAGCTGCCAATGGCGCCGACCAGGGAGGCGGCATCTGTTTCATCGACTACCGCCCGGCGCCGGACCCGGAACTGACACCACCGCCCAAGGTGATCAACAATACCATCGTCGCCAACAACGGAGCCGGGATTTTCTGGGACAACGCTTTCCCGGTCCTGAGCAACAACCTGGTCGCCTTCAACGTGGGGGGGCTCCAGCAGGGTACAATCGGCACATCCTCTCCGCTCATCAGGTACAATGATGTCTACGGCAACGCCCTGCAGGGGAAGCGGACCGATTACCAGGGAATAGCCGATCAGACCGGCAGTTCCGGCAACATCTCTGCCGACCCGTTATTTGCAAATATCACCATCGGCAACTACCACATTCAATCGGCTTCTCCCTGTATCAATGCCGGCGCTGCCAGTGATGTCAATCCAGCCTGGACCGACATGGATGGGCTCCCGAGAATATTCGGCACCACCGTTGATATTGGAGCGGATGAATCGGACGGCACGTCCTGGAATGTGCCCACAACCGTATACCATGTCAGCCCCTCCGGCTCCGACGGTGACGGTCTCACCTGGGCAAGCGCCAAAAGGACGCTGCAGGGAGGGATCAATCTGGCGGCGACCACCGGCGGCGAGCTCTGGGTAGCATCGGCTACCTACCATGAACATATCCGTATACCGGCCTACGTCTACCTCTACGGCGGTTTTGCCGGGAGCGAAACCTCCCGTGATGATCGCGCCATAGCCACCCATCCGGCAATTATTGATGGTGATGCCTCCCCAAACGTAGTCTACAGCGCCAATTCCGGCTACCTGGTCAGTGGCCTGAACGGATTCACGGTACAGAACGGGGGACCCTACACAGGAGGTGATCTCAACATCATCCTTTCAACTCCAAACTTCGGGGTGGGAGGCCGGGGAGGGGGAGTTGTCAGCAGGGATTCGTCCCTCTACCTGGAAAATTGCACCATCCGCCACAACTCCATGGGCACCCCCTTTGACACCGCCAACAAACTCGCCTACGGCGGCGGTTTCTTCGGCTATCTCGGCTACTCGATCATCAGAGGCAACAGCTTTATCGAAAACGAAATTCTGAATACCTTCGACGGCAGCGGCGGAGGGGCCTATTTCACCCGCTCTGCGCCGGTTATTGATGGCAATTCCTTCCGTAACAATCGGGCCCGCTCCGGAGCGGCGATATACGCCTACAGGTCCACCCCGGTCATCACCCGCAACACCATCAGCAACAACTCTTTCTACATCCCCTACCCCCCCGGCAATGCCGGTGCCGATACAGGCGCAATCAACCTTGTCCAGGGACCGGGGTATCTCATCGAAGGGAACCTGATCAGCGGCAATCTGGCCAATCAGGGAGCAGGAATCAATGTCAGTTCAAATTTTTCGGGGGACATCAGGAACAACTTCATTATTGGCAACAGCACCCTTGCCTCGTCCATTAACAGCCTGGGAGGCGGCGGCATCTACTGCCTTGTGCAGGACAGTGCAACCGAAAACACCACCATCACCAACAACACCATCGTCGGCAACAGTGCCAGCTCCATGCCGGGGATTGGCGCTCAGGGAGGCGGGATCGCCATATCGCTGCCACCGCCCCTGCCACCACCACCAACACCGCCGGCCGGCAAACTGGTCATCGGCAACAACATCATCGCCTTCAACTCATCGGGAATTTTCGAGACCCTTACCTTCCCAATGATCGCTCCCACCCTCGTGAAAAATAATTTCTTTAATACCGGTGCAAACTATACTCTGGTCACACCGGGCACATCGGATATTTCCCTGGATCCGCTGTTCGTGGACCGGGCTGGAGGTAATTATTACCTGCAGGCGCTTTCCCCTTGCCTCGATTCGGGAAGCAATTCCCTCATTCCATCCGGTGCACTCGATTACGCCGGCAAGCCGCGTATGGTTGACGCCAAGCTTACTGGAACCGCGGTTGTGGATATGGGGGCGCTGGAACTGATGGCCATCCACGACCTTTCCATCATTATCAGCGGAACCGGCGAGGGAAGCGTCGCCATATCACCTCCGCCGACCGGCTGCAGTGTTTCCTGCATCAATCCGTTCGCCAGCGATTACCAACTTACCCTCCACGCCGTACCGAATCAGTATTCCCTGTTTGACGGCTGGTCAGGAGGGGGATGCAACGGCACAAGCGCTTGCCTCCTCTATCTCATCACCAACACCACGGTGGGGGCAGCCTTCACGCTCGACAGAGCCCACTCCATACTCGGCGGCAGCGGCAGCAGCTATTCGTCGCTGCAGACGGCCTACGACAGGGCAGTGACACGTGAGACAATCAAGGTTTGGGGGATCGAATTCAACGAAAGCCTGACGTGCGGACAGGCCAAAGTGGTATACGTGAAGGGCGGTTACAACAGCGGTTACACCGGATACAGCGGACATACCATTCTGCAGGGTGTTCTCAGCATCACTAATGGTTCTCTGATCGTGGAAAATCTGGCTGTCAGGTAGCGTGAACCAGGAAGCAACTTTCCAACATAAAGGGGAGCCGATAAGACTGGCCGACAGTAGAATGTGAGGGCGATTCAATATAATGCTCCGTAATCCTCATCGGTTACGGAGCATTTTTAACACTACCTGTGAAATACTTTTACCGAAGGGTAACGCTCAGAATTGATGCTGTAAGTGTGGTTGCAGGTGTTGTTTGTATAGAGGTATTCCCTGCTCCTGTAATGATGGTAAAGTCTCCAACAACAGGAAAAACAGGAGGATTAGAAGTGGCAATATCAAAAGTAAGGGTGATGAACTCACCCGTTTGAGTTGCGATTGGAGGTATTATTTTTCCAACCGGCAAGTTAGCAATTGCAATATTTACCAAGCCTGGGGTAACCGTGTTCTTAACAACTAAGTTTGCATTGGCAACACCAGACACAACAGCGCCTGCGTCAACAATAGAAAGTCCCTTGGTAATCGAGTAGTTTAGAACTAGTTGTATAGCATCTATAACTCCACCTGCCGGAAGTGTGCCGCTAGTAGCTAATTTTACGATCGCCTTGGTCGGAGCGATAAAATTTACGCTGGTGTCGGGGAAGGATGTGACTTGAGGTGCGCTGCCGACTTGAGCATTGATTGTTACGGTGCCAACTGCGGAGCTGTTTAGCGTTACCGATGCGCCACCATTGATGGTAGTAGCAATTGCAGTTTGTCCGCCTCCAGAAAGCGTGCCGTTGCCGGTCAGGATGGTGAAAGTAACCGGTGTTCCATTGGCAATGGCGCCACCTGCACCAGCCGGTAAAACGGTTGCAGTGAGGGTTACTGGACCATTGTTATTGATAACACCCGTGGTCGGGTTAGCAACAAGGGTGATGGAAGCGGGCTTGTTGGGATCCACAGGGATTATCTGCACCGAACTTCCTCCCCCACCTCCACAACCGAAAATAACCAATGCCCATAATGGAAGTAATACTCCGAATACATGTTTCAATCTCATGACAATCCTCCTTGGTTGGATATCGAACCTTTCGATACTTGTAGAAGCCGTTTCCTTACTCTTAGGGTAACATAATGAGTTTACATCATTTCGTTCATACAAGGAGCATGTTCTTTGTAGAAAACTTCAAAACTGACAAGAACAACACCCTTTCTGAGAATAAGCAGGGCATCCCCTGTGTCAATAAACTGTACATTTCCACCAGTTGGATGCGGCTCAGGGGGATGGGCAGCAAACTCTGAATTAGCAAATAATTCAAAACACTTAAAAAAATACACCTGCTTTATGCGTATATGCCTAGCACAACCATTCAGCAAACAACATGCCAACGCAACAACACCATAAATAGCATGCAATTTCAGCCACATGAAAAAAACAGGCACAAAGTCTCCGTCATGGAGTCAAAAACAATGACGTAACAAATGACACCTATAAAACACCAGTTTAATGACACTCTCTGCTGAATTCAGCAGAGAGCCTCAGTGCTGGTAATGCAAATATATTTGCAGGAGAAGTTGAGACAAGTTCCTGAATAATCAACATTTAAAGAAAAAAAAACAAGCCGCCTCCACAGAGGAGGCGGCCAATTGTACATCAATAACTCCTGAAAGATGGATCAGAAAGTCTCCAGTCCAACCACTTTCCTGAGAATCAGCAGGGAATCGGCGATATCAATCGAACCGCTCTGGGTGGGAACACCACTTACCAGAGGGGCGACATCAAGCAGATTCAGATCGGCGGCTGTGGGCTGATCCAAATTGGTCGTTATCCTGAGCGCCTTGAGGGCATCAGCAACGGTCACCGGCGTGCTTAAGTATACAGTGACCATCCTGAAGGTAAAGTTTCCCGCTGGGTCGAGGGCGGCCACTCCGATTGCGTTAGCTCCGGGGGTAAATCCGCTGACCTGAGCACTCCAGACACCGCCGGCATGCGTTACCGGGCTTACCGTAGCAGAGGTGTTGGCTGACACGAGCAGGATGACACCCGGCTCCACCGTGCCGGAAACGGTCTGGGTGGCACTGCTGGTCGGGGTGGTGACGGCGTTGATGGTCAGGGCCGGAGCAATCGTATCCAGGAAAATGCTGCCTGATACGGTGCTTGAAACTCCAACCGCATCCGTGGCGGTAACCGTTATGGCATTCGCCCCCTCCACCAAGCCGGTCAGGGTGGTGCTCCAGGTTGTGTCTGTCACCGTATCCGCCGCTAACGGCGAACCGGAATTGACACTGATCAGGATCGACGTTCCCGATTCCTTCGTGCCGCTGATGACCTGGTTGTTCTGGTTGGTGGGGCTGATAACCGGGTTGAGCGTAACGGTGATAGGAAATGCGGCGACACCTTTGGCGTCCCTGGCGGGGATTCTGATGAATTCCGTACCGCCGTTGTTTGGCTGGTCGCCGTTGGGCACAAGCAGCTCGGGATGGTCAAAGGGCGCCGACTCGTTTCTGACCCGTTCATCAGTCATGGACTTCATGAAGGCCACCAGGGCTGCCTGCTTGACCGGGGCATTCTGCAGCGCACCGATATCCGCAATGGCAACATCCAGGCTATCCTGGTTCGCCAGGGGGAAGTTGCCGCCGCGGGTGTAGAAGTCAACCACATCATCCAGGGTCATGTCGCCGCCATTGTGAAAATAGGGGGCGGTCAACTCCACGTTGCGCAGACCGGGAACCTTGAAGTTACCGCCATTGGCCACCGGAAAGTTGGCGGGAATCTGGGCCGGCAGGATCGGTGTCATCGCGGTGCCGAGCGGGAACAGGGATGGGTTGAACCCAAGGTTGCCGAGCGCCTGCAACTCGGCCAATGAGGAGAAGGAGAGCGGGAAGGGGAGACCGGTCAGGGAGTTGGTGGTCGGCGCGCTGCCCCCCCGGCCAATATCCTCGGTTGTCGGCCGCACAGCGGTATTGTTGAAGCCGTTGTCATAGATGATATTTGCACCGCTTGCCACGGGCATCTGCTCGATCAGCGCATGGGTGGAGTTGGTCAAAAACGCGCCGTTGCGAACCGACGCACTGGTGAGCTCCGTGCTGATATGGCATGCGCTGCAGCCGGCAGCTCCGAAAAAGAGCGTAAAACCGTCCTGCTGCTGCGAGGTCAGCGCCGTGCGATCTCCTCCCAGAAAGCGGTCGTAGGGGGTCTGGTCCGAAACCAGGGTTGCCTCGTAGAGCTGGATGGCCAAGCCCCAGTACAGGGAGAAGTTGGCTTCCATCTGGGTAAAACCATCGGGTGTCAGAAGATTAGAATTCCAGAATGTATCCTGAAAGGCATCCCGGATCATCTGATCATAGCCGACTGAAAGCCCGTTGCCACCGGATGTCGTTCCATTGGGTTGCAGTAAAGCCTTTGACAGCGGTCCAAGCACGCTGTCGTTGGGGTGGACAAGCTGCTTGCCAAGGGGCGTCAGGCTGAGCATCTTGCGGCCCAACTGTGGAAAGGTTCGGCCCTTGAAGGACATTTCGGTGTCATCAAGGGGCGGACCGGTGGCCTGTGAGGCGAGGCTTGCAAATTGGATTGCCACCGGCTTTTTCACCAGAGTGCCGTTGGTGTTGAACCAGACTCCGGCTGTGGGGTCCAAAGGACCGAAGGGGTTCACACCGTTGAACAGAAAGTGAGCGCGACCATCCCAGAAATTGTTGAAATTGAATACGGCATTGATATTGGTCGGCGTGTTGCGAGCCGTAACCCGACGCATGTTGACGCCACCGGCTTGAAAAACCGGGTCGGAAACGGAAACCCCGTCATCCACTGCCGAACCGGGTACGACTCCCACAAAGTTTGCAGCTTTGACTCCCTGTGAACCGACGACATCATTGGCATCGCGCAAAACCTGTGACGCTTGAAAATCAGGGAGAGAGCGGACATGAAACGGAAAATCGCTCGGCTGTAACGTATCGTTCGGCCCCCTGACCTGGAAGGTGGTGTCGCCTCCCCTGGTGCCGGGATTAACGGTATTCTTCAGACGGTTGTCGGCTCCGGCATGAAAATGACAGCTGGCGCAGGCCTGAACTCCGTCGCTTCCGGTCTGCATATCCCAGAACAGCGCCTTGCCCAGCTTGATGGCTGCCGGCTTGCTCTTGACGAACTGGAACAGATTGGGCGGCTCGGGCACCGGAATCTGGTTGAGCGGCAGCAGGGTCGGCGGCGGGATCACATTTGCTCCCCAGGTGATGGACGGCAACCAGGTGCAGATCAGAACGGTCGCTATCAAACGCAGAGATGTTCGCGAAGTCATGGGTAACCCTTTCTTCATGGGATGTATTTGTCACGCATCGTTCAGAACGTAACCAAGCCGACGATTTTTCGAAGTATCAACAGGGCATCGGCAATATCGATCCGGTTATTCTGGGTCGGGACGCCGTTAACCAGGGGAGCAACATCGCCATGCAACATATCCGCAACCGTTGGCTGCTCCAAACCCACGGCGATTCGCAACGCCTTGAGTGCATCGGATATGTCCACGACGCCGGTCCCCTTGAAATTCCCATCGGGAAGGATCCGGGTAATGGTCCCCTTGACCGTGCTCAGGTTAAAGACAAAGTCCAATGCGATGGCCGTAACAACAGTGGGACCGGCGGACAGGCCGGTGATATCGCAACTCCAGGTACTGATTCCGATTCCGGGAATAGTCTTGACCGTGCTGATCGTTGCGCCGCTGTCAACGGAGATCGACGGGATTGAGCCCAACTCCACCGTACCGCTGACGGTCTGTGAACTGCTGCCGGTGGGGGTGGCAACCGGATTCATGGTCAGCAGCGGCGGAATGCTTTTCACCGTCCAACTGGCCGCTGTGGGAGTATTTTGCGGTTGCTGGTTTCCGGCCGCATCCCTGCCGAGAACCGTAACCGTGTGCACTCCGTCAGACAAGCCGGACAGGATGATCTGCGTCGCCTTCGGTATCTCCGCACTGAGTGGGCCATTGTCCAGACTGTACTGATAACTCACCACTCCAGCCCCGGTGATGGTCAGGACGGCATCGGTCCGCTTGGTTCTTCCGCCGGACGGAACGCCGTTGATGATCGCCACAGGCAGGACCGTCAGTTGGACGGCAATGGTTTCAGGTGCCCCACCGGGGGTGGAAGCCGTGATCGTGATGGTATTGTTCCCCACCGGCAAACCAGTGACATTCAGGCTCCAGGTTGTGCCGGTCACGGGAGCGAAGACAGGTGCAAATGCATTGACCGTGACTTCAACCGTAGCCGACGCATCCACGGTCCCGCTGAGCGCCAGGCTGGTCAGTGTGGAGGGCGCGACCGGTAGCGCCGGATTGAGCAGTACAAGTGCGGGGGGGACAGGCGCCGGCCCTCCCCCCGTGGCTGCCAGGGTGAGCAGGATGTCACTGTTACCCGCATCAACGCCGCTTGGTATGAACAGCTCGGGGTGATCAAAAGGTGCACTCTCGTTGCGCACACGCTCATCGGTGAGTGCCTTCAGAAACTCCACCAGATCGGCCTGTTTGCCCGGCTGTCCGCGAAGGTTACGTATTGGCTGCATGGCTGCGGCCAGTTCGGGATTGTTGGGGAAATCCCCTCCCCTGGTGTAGAACTCCACCACCTCTTGCAGGGAAAAGGCATTGCCGTTGTGAAAGTAGGGCGCGGTCAATTCCACATTGCGCAGTCCGGGAGTTTTGAAGGCGCCATCCACATTGATCGGTGTGGCTATCGGAAGCCCATTCAACAGGGGCGTTGCAAAGGGGAGTTGCCCCTGGGCGCGCAACAGCGCAAGTTTGGAGAAGGAGAGCGGCAATCCGGAGGGCGCCGAACCGCCCCGGCCGATATCATCAGAGGTTGACCTGACGCCGATGTTAAAATAACCGGCATCCACAAGATTCACCGCAAATGTGTTGGGGTTGATATCCTGCCGGATCAGCCGGTGACTGGAGTTGTTGGTGAACGCCACAAAATTGCAGTCGGTGGCGGTACAGACGGAAGTGGCGGTGTTGCTCCCGACCACGGCGCTGGTGAGCTCAGAACCGGAATGGCAGACCGCGCATTTGCTGTCGAAGAGTGCAAATCCGCGCACCGCGCTGGGCACATTCGGCGCATTGACCAGATCAGGACTGAGTGCGTTCAGATTGCCGGCCTGGTAGCGGTCAAAGGGGGTCTGGTCCGAAACCAGGGTCGCTTCATAGAGCTGGATAGCCAGCCCCCAGAATAGTGAAAAATTGGCTTCCATCTGGCTGAATTCTTCACCCGCCGAAAAAGCCTTGGTCGGCAGAATTACTTTCCTTGACGAATTCCAGAGAGTGTCGGGAAATGCGGCCTGAATCATCTGCGCATAGTCGGTGGAGAGACCCCGGTTGCCCGTTACCGTGCCGTCCGGCTGAAGCGTGGCACGGGAAAGGGCGCCCAGGACACTGTCGTTGCGGTGGACCAGCTGCTGCCCCAGCGGCGGGGTTGTCAGAGAAAGCATCTTCCTGCCCAGTTCGGGGAATGTGCGTCCTTTGAACGACATATCCACCTCACTCAATGGCGGACCGACGGCCTGGGAGGCGAGACTGGAGTTGGGTATGGCGATCGTCTTTTTCACCAGGGCGGATCCGATATCAACCCAGATGCCGGCATTCTGGTCAAGGGGACCGAAGGGATTTTCTCCGTTGAAGATATTGTTGGCCCGTCCATCCCAGAAATTTGCATAGTTGAAGACAGCGTTGATCACGGATGGCGTATTGCGTCCCGTTACCTGACGAACATTGGTGGCCGGATCAAGGTTGGGGGGGGTGCCGGTATGAAAGATCTGGTCGGCCAGCGGCGTACCGCTGTCAAGTGCGGTGTT
This sequence comes from Desulfuromonadales bacterium, assembly GCA_013377095.1. GTDB lineage: Bacteria > Desulfobacterota > Desulfuromonadia > Geobacterales > Pseudopelobacteraceae > Pseudopelobacter. Next base: position 13,305 of record JACAAY010000051.1, on the reverse strand, counting down.
ATTGACGGCAAGAAAATCCGTCAGGCGGATTCCCTGGGATCCGATGACATCATTGGTGTCGAAGACAAAAGACACCGCATCCCCGGTGAATCCGGTCAGTGGATCTATGATCAGTCGGGCATCCACGGGAAGAGACCTGAACAGGGGGAAGTCAACGGACTGCAAAGCGTAGTTGGGCCGTAGCCGCGAATTCCCTACGGCTCGTAAATCAAGGGGAGAGGTCACGTTTGTCAACGGATCGGTGCTGAAGGTCTTGATAACCGTGGAGTTGTTGCCGAATATCCTGTCCGGACCGGGATTGACCTGGTTCCTGGCACGGGTCAGCTTGAAGGTGCTGATCGGGTCGGCCCCTGCGCCGTAGTGGCATGTCGCGCAAGCCTGCTGCCCGTCGCTGCCCGCCTGCATATCCCAGAAGAGCGCCTTTCCCAGCGCGATGGCAGCGGGAACATCCTTGACAAAGGCTGCCAGGCCATTGGGTCCGCCGAAGCGGGCCTGCGCCAGCTCACCATTTGTACGAGGAGCTGGTATCGGAATCCGGCCGAGAGGCGGCTGGGTTCCACCCCACACCACGCCATGAGGGATCAAAACACAGATCAATACGACAGACAGCAGACAGCTGACCGACCGTGATTTCAGATGTAACGACACCGCCATGGATTCCTCCCGGTTGCACACACTACCAGACAAACGGCCTCTTACTCAAAAACACCGCTCATAACGAGTTATTTGCCTATTGATCCTCACGAAAAGATTACGCAGCAATATACATGCCGTTCGCATCGATGGAATCGAATGCTTGCCAGGCAAGCCTGATTACGTGTTTTCCGGGAAAAAAGAAGAATCCGTGAGGGATGCAAAAAAATTTTCAGGGAGTGGGCACTACCCAAGACCCGGTTACCGGTTCCGAGCGACTTCAGTCAAAACGACGCCGCACCAGCAGTATGGTTCAGGAATTCATGACAACATTACCCTCCAGGAGTCCGTGATACCAATTGGCGTGATATCTGCACCATAGTACGTTACGAAAACAAAGGATTAAAAAAACAGTTTCTAAATACGGAGTCAGGGCCATGAAAAAGATTTGCCTGTTGGTCGCCACCCTGTTTTCTTTTTCTTGCTCCCTTGCCCAGGCCACGGTTTTTCAGGGGGCCATGGACAACCGGGCCGGTTTCCCGAACGCTCCCGGCTTCACCGCCCAATCGTTGGCCTGGATCGTCGGCGGAGCCAGGGGTGAAGGTCTGCGCCTGGAGTGGCAGGCAGACGACGAGACCACCCCCGGCTTCTGGACCTATACCTACAAACTGATCCGCGGCAGCGCCCGCAACAAGGGTTTTGCCTTCTTCGACATCGAAACCGCCTCCGATTTCACTGCGGCCAACATCACGGGCAGCCAGATACTGTCTGCCACCAACAACCTGGGCAATCCGCTACCCTTGTCCGGGATAACGATCTCCAGCCCTGTCACCTTCAATACCGCGCACGATTTCAGCAACGCCGCGGTCAGTGAGGCCAGCAGTATCACCGCACTCAACAAAACTGAACTGGCCCACTACAGCGGCGATCCGGGTAGAACGCTTCCTTTTGGCCAGCCCGGAGGAAGCGCTTCCGCCACCCCTACGGTCGGGCCGGTACCCCACCCCTTCTACGGCATCCGGGTAACCTTCCCCGGCTCATTTACCAGCCTGTCCTATGTGGTCAGTGCCTGGGAGTTCCGCATCGTCAGCAACCGGGTTCCCATGTGGGGGAGCTTCTTTGGCTGGGGTGACCAGACAACGGCAGCACCCTTTTGGTACGCCAACGTCTATAACGACATGATCGATACTCCCGTAACCGATACTTCCGGCCGCCTGACACTGGCGCCGGCAAACAACCTGACCGGAGCCGATCCTTACCGCGGCTGGATTCTGGTCCCCGGACCCCGGCCGGCGGTGATTGCCAGCAACCCTGCCGGCACGGCCACGGGAGTAGCGGTCACCGAACCGGTCACAGCCGTATTCAGCGGACTGATGAATCCGGTCACCATCACACCGGCAACCTTTACCCTGTCCGATGGCGTCAATGCGATTTCCGGCACAGTCAGCTATGATGGGGCAACTCGCACCGCCACCTTCACACCTGGCGCTCCACTTGTTCCCGGAGCCTACACCGCCACCCTCACCACCGCTGTCAAGGACCTGGCCGGCAATGCCCTGGCGCAGAACAGGGTCTGGAGTTTTACCACAAACGCCGCCGACCAGACCCCGCCGACGGTTACGTCGCAGTTGCCACCCGACGGAGCCAGCAACGTGGCGACATCCACCACCATCACGGCAGTTTTCAGCGAAGAGATTGCCCCGGCATCTCTCTCCACTGCAACATTCACAATTGCAGATAGCAGCGGTCCGATCAGCGGCACGGTCACCTACATCGCAACAACACGCACAGCCAGCTTCACGCCGCTTGCGCCACTGGCCAACAACACACTGTATACGGCAACCATTACCAGCGGGGTAAAAGACCTGGCTTCAACCGCCAACAGCCTGGCACAGAACAAAGTCTGGAGCTTCACCACCATTCCCCGGGAAACCATTCTGCCGGTCATATCGACAACGATACCTTCCAACCTGGCGGTGGGTGTTCCGGTATTCAACCCGATTTCGGCCACATTCAGCGAAGCAATCGACCCAACCACACTCAATCCCGCGAGCTTCACGCTTGCCGGCGTCACCGGCGCAGTCACGTATGATGGAACCACCCGGACCGCCTCCTTCACTCCTGACTCTCCGCTGGCCAACAATACCACCTATTCCGCAACCATCACCACCGCTGTCAAGGATCTGGCCGGCAATGCCCTGCCCTTGAGCAGAGAGTGGAGTTTCACAACCGGACCACCGGACAGCATCCTTCCGACGGTAACCGGAACGCAACCGGCCAATTCGGCCATCAACGTGCCGCTGGCTTCAACAATTTCGGCCGTCTTCAGTGAGCAGATGGCCCCCGCTACGGTCGGTCTGGCCAGTTTTTCACTCACCGGCCAGACCTACTCAACCACCGCTCCCTTTACGGTCAACGGTACGATCAGCAACAACAGCTTTATCCCTATCGCATCATTTATACCCGCTACGCCACTGGCCATGGGAACGACCTATACCGCCACCATATCCACCGCAGCCACAGATCTGGCGGGAAACCACCTGGCTGTGCCCGCAACCTGGAGCTTTGTAACCCTGCCTGACGGCATCATGATTCCCGGTGAGAGCGCCACGACCATTGCCGACGCCCTGAAAGCGCTACGTATCGCGGTGGGTCTGATTGCGGCTTCAGCGGATGACATGAATCACGGGGATGTGGCTCCCCTGGGTCTGGATGGCAAGCCTCTGCCCGATGGCCAGATCACCATCCAGGATGCGCTGCTGCTCCTGCGCAAGACGGTTGGACTGATTACCTGGTAATTGGAAGACGTGGAGTGTTTATGAGGCGGGAACCCTCCGAGGATTTAAAAACCTCGGAGGGCTGATGAAAGGGTCGACATGTTCCTTTTGGGGAAACAAGCTTCTTACGATGTGGTTTTTGTATCGTTTTCGCTTTTGGCTTCCTTGTTTTCGTCGATTCCGGTTGTGGCCTTGATTTCGATATCTTCCTTGCCTTCAGCCGCCTTTTTGAAATTTTGAATACTTTTTCCCATGGCGCCGGCAATCTCGGGCAGTTTTCCCGCCCCAAAAATCACCATGACAATAATGAGAATGATGATCATTTCAGGCATTCCGAATCCGAACATACTGTTACCTCCATGGTATGGTTTTGAAATAGTTTCAGACAAGTTTTAAGGATTAGACATGGTTAGTGTGCTCTGATAAGCTCGTCACTGAGAGAGACAACCAACCGGCCTTCCAGCCGGACACACATTTGAAAAAGGAGAAACAATCGTTATGAGAATAATGAGACACGGAATTGTTGTTGCCATGGCAATGGTGGTTTACTGTTTATCGTTTACTGCCGCCCTGGCTAAAGACGATGCCGCCAAAACGGGCACTGCCCCCAAGACAGCCAGGGACGACGCGGTTAAAATCAGCGCCGCTTCCAAGGTGATCAGGGAAATCGCCGCCACCCCGAAAAGGAGGATTCCGCCTGAGCTTCTCAAGGGCGCCAGTGCCATTGTGATTATTCCAAAGACAGCCAAACGCAATTTCATGGTCAGCGGGGGAAGCGCCGGTGGTTTGCTGCTGGTTCAGGACAAGGAAGGCGCCTGGAGCAACCCCGTATTCATCACCCTCACCGGAGGCACCCTCGGATGGCAGATGGTCGGAGACCCGATGGACATCGTACTGGTGCTTAAAAGCAAAAAGAGCGTCGATGCCATCCTGAAGGGGAAATTCACCCTGGATACAAAAGTTGCAATAGAGCCGGGCCATTTGGGATCCGGCATAAAATCCCCGTCCTCCAAGGAACAGAAGGTGGAGATTTCATCCTATGTCCGTAGCCACGGCGCTTTTGAGGAAGAAGCGGTCGTGGCGGGCACTACCCTGCATATTGATTCAGCCGCAAACGACCATTTTTACGCCAAAGCCAAGGTCACACCGGATGAGATCGTGTCCGGCAAGGTGCTCAAATCAACCGAGGATGTCAAAACACTGCAGAAGCTGCTGGCCGATTACGCGGCTGCTAAATAACGGAAACCAACAAAATAAAACTGCAATGGAACGCGGATGACGCGGATTTGAGCGGATCAGCACGGATAAAAAACAAGACAACCAGATCAATTTTTTTTAAAATCCGCGTCAATTCGTTCCAATCCAGCTTTTTCCGCGTTCCATTGTTTTGATGTAATGACTCGTTTTCCATGCCCTGCTCAAACCTGATTCTGAAGAAGTATCTGCCGGAAGAAATCCGGCAGTGCTTCCGTACCCTCCACATTGATCTTCAATCCCTTTTGAACCAACGCGGTCAACATTTCTGTCCCGCACTGGACACGATCCTGCACATAGGCCAGCGACCTGTGGTCGGTTGTGGAAAAAAGCTGGCGACGTGATTCCGCTGGAGTCTGCAAAATAGTCTCGATCAGGTTATCCGTGTAGGAGCGCCACAATTCCCGATGCTGGGTAAAAGCATCTTCGCTTTCCAGGCGTTTGTACTCTTCTTCAACCTCCGGGCGAACGCAGCCATCTTCAAGCATGAACGTATCCGTAACATACGCAAGCCACGCCTCGCCTATCTCCTGTGCAGTCATTGCTGTGCTCATATAATACCCTCCAACCAGTGTATATTCAGTGCGCCGTTGTTTTCGATCTGATCAGATAGTGCGCCGTATAGATGTAATCATCCAGATAGTCATGGCGACCGTCTCCGTTCAGGTCATGTTTCGGAGCCTTGGCTCCGCTGTCTTTCAAAAATGCCGCAAAATCGGCCAGTTTCGCCGAAACCGGTGCGGAGGGTGGCACAAGTGTCAGGGGGTACTCCATAATCGAATTGCCATTCAAAATGGTAACGCTGGCCTTCAGGGCATTGACCTGGGGCAACGTTTCCAGCACCCACTGGCCGGAAGCCTCGCCCTTTTTCAGGGATACCAGCTTGGCGTCGGTGAATGCGAAATTGGGCGAAGCGCTCTTGATTGCCGACAGATCAACCGTGATCCTGACAACTGCCGTGCCGTCACTGATGGCGATGTCAGGTTCCTGCAGCACGGTTGGCGAAACAACCTTTTTGAAGAGCGCGACAAGAGCATCGGGGGTCTTTTCACCCTGATACACCCTGAAGCGGTCGAGCACACCACTGTACACGGTCTGCTTTACACCGACAGGTTCACTCGCTTCGCTCACCTTCTCAACCGGTTGCTGCTTCATCTGCAGTGTCTCGCTTTCCGCTGCCACGGGCACTTCCTGGGCAGGGGCACCCTTGGTTTCGGCCGGATGCATCTCGCCTCTGGGCTGGCTGTCGCCGGGGACGGCAATCGATCCCGGAACGGTCGGGAGCGGAGCAACAGTTTTTGTCCCTAAGCCTGGCGGGGGGGAGCCTGACATTGACGAGCCGGGGGTAACGATCGTATCCCCTTTCTCTTTTTCAAACCCAGGGTAAACCGTTGGTGAGTCGGTTTTTTTTGTGTCGTCAGTTTCTATTCGCTTGTTGTCCTGGACCGGTATGTTCGCCATGTTGCTGTCGGTCATCTGGTTAACGACGAGAGATGGGAGTACAGCACTGCTGTTGTGATTGGCAAAGGTAACCGTTGCAATCGGTCCGCTCCCCGAAAACGGATTTACGCGGATGATAGAAATTTTTATGCTGCTGGGAAAGGTGGTGGTATTAGCTATGGCCATCGCGCCGGAGACAAGACTCCCCCAACTGACCGTGGGAGATGAGAGCGCAGACTTATTATAATCAATGGTCAGAGTCATACCGGTTACTCCGTCCATGTTGTCACCCTGAACGGAATATGATCCGGCGCCGGAGGGCATGATTGTCACCGATGCCCCCGATGCCAACGAAGCGTTGACGATGCACAGTACAACGACAAGAAAAATGTATCTGAGATGGAGTCTCATGGGATGCCCCTTTATTGCAAGTATGAGTATCGCTGTAACGTAGTCTAGCATGAAGAACACCAAGCTGCACATCACGGGAAAAACAATCCGCCCTGTGCCCCCTGTGGGCCAAACAGCGAGTACGACGAACAGATTGGCAAACAAAGGGCCTCACCGACTGTCTGTCGCGAGGCCCCTTGCCGTTCGCTGACTCACCCCCCCAGGGGCCGGAGAACACACGGGATGACGTGGGTTACAACGGTGGCAATCCCACCACCATCCTCAGAATATTGAGTGAATCGCGGATGTCCAGCACGCCATCGGGCGCCGGAACGCCGTTCAGGAACGGCGCCACGTCAAAGCGCAGTTTATCAAAATTCGAGGGTTTATCTAATCCGACTACCTCCCGCAATGACTTGAGGGCATCGGGCAGCGTGTAGCCGCCGGGAGGAGCAAAGTCGGCGATACTGACCACAATATCCGGAATCGTCACATCCTGGCTGTTGCAGGTCACGGTCTGGCTTGCCGGCGTGAATATCTTGACCGAGTTGGGCATGAGCGCGGTGATGTCGTAGGACGCACTGGTCATGCCGGGGATCGTAAAGTGGCCTTGGGAGTCGGACACGACAGTCTGGGTCGGTGTTCCGCTGATGGATTTCGGTGTAGCGGTAACATTGCATCCGGCGACCGGGCTTCCGAGCTGGTCAACCACAGCCCCCCTGAAGGTAAAGGTCAATGGTGGCTGGGGATTGCCCGAGATAATGAAGGGTATCTTGGCGGTCACCAGGATCTCTTCCTTTTCACCAGCCTCCGGAACCATGCTCTTATGGTTGATGAATTCACAGATGATAAAGTCGTTGATTGGTGTGGTCGACTTTATCAGACAGTCGAAGCGTCGGCCGACGGACTGGATGTTGACCTCGGCGTTGAAATCGATCGGTATGCCTCCCGGCACCAGGTAGGACTCATTGTGGCCATAAGGGGCAACCCCCAGGGCACGGCCGTCCCAGGCGATGATCACGGCATCCACCGGCAGGGTGATACGAATGTAGTTGTAAGCGGCGTTCAGGATGCGGACCAGGATGGTATCGCCAGTTTTGGCGTTGACTGAAATCTGGGTGCCGCTGATGCCGCTGTTCAGCGCCGGCGGGATGACCAGGTTGGCTGGAATGGTGCCGGTCCCCCCCTTGTGGGCTGGTACGGCCACGCCGGTAATGAACCAGTAATCGGCGTTGAAATCGTTGAAGGCAAAGAAACCTTGCGAGCCGGGATTATTCTGGAATTGATCGTTGATCCCCGGCTGTAAACCCGTTGCAGGGAAGGTCGTAAAGGCGCCCGGCGCCAGATCGCTCCAGACCGAGTCCCGGTCGTCACAGACCAGCAGCGCTTCCACGTCGAACGGCACGGTCATGGCATGGGGGTCGGTGGGGAATCTGATATTGGTGTCAGTGGGTCCCAAGGGCTGATCATCCGGGCTGTCGACCGGCCTGCGGTTGAACCCCTGGAACTGACTAAACCTGGGCTGTCCGGTGAGGGGATTGTCCAGGTTGCACGCCACCCGGCGCTTGCCGTCACGGCCATGACCGATGGGGATGCTGTTAAGTGTCACATTGCCCTGGGCGTCGGTCGAGGCGATGGATGCGAAATAGGAGTCCGGCGCCTCAAAGATCAGGGCGCTGAACAGGCCGAACTCGAAGTGCTGCATGGTGTTGCGGTGGCAATGCAGGAAGTAGAAGCCCATGAAGTTGGGCTGCCACTGGTAGACATAGTGGCCAAGCTCCATGGAGCAGTGTCCGACGCCGTCGTTCAGGGGGGTCGGTTCCATACCATGCCAGTGAATGGTGTGGGGGGGCGGCCCCTTGCCGGAGACATCGCCATTGAAGATTACGCCGCGAGGCATGCGCAGGGTGGGACCGGGGTAGGTGCCCCCCTTGGCCGATGGGTTGTCAGCATCGGCGATAGTGTAGAACACGAGCCGTTTCGCCCCGTCCCAGGTCGGAATTGATTGTGAGTTCAGCAGGTCGCGCTGGACCGTGTGGGGGATTTTGGGCTTTTGCTGCAGGCCGGCAGCGGCCATGACCTCCGGCACCGGATTGGGCCTGATCAAGCCTTGCGGCACCAGCAGCAGCTGATCGGTGGGAGGGGGGCTTTCGGTGGGCGGGTCGAACATCTTGGAAAACATCGCCTCCATCCCGACGACTGACCAGCGGGTTACCGTAAAAGCTGGGTTTTGAACTGACATATCGGAGATCTCCTTGTTATCTGATGTTGGAGCTTTATTAACGAAATGTGAGCCACGCCAAGCGGTCGTCAGCCAGCGCTCGTCCGTGGCCCTGCCGCCTCGCGGGTACCATTGACCCCATTGACGGCCAGACCGCGGATGTTACGGAACATCTGGAAAAAGTCCGCATCCATGGGGAAATTCATAAAGTCTCCCAGCCCCTGGCTCTGGGCATTCCGGTCGCCGAAGATGTACGCCCCGGTGATCAGGCCCATGTTGTAGTTGCCCCCCTGGGCGGTCTGACTCGACTCCAGGTGGTCGTGGGCCGGGTAGCAGAGCGGCGACAGACGCTGCCCCATGTTGAGGGGAACGTTGTTGGCATCCGTCGGTACACCGAGCGTACCGGGTGGTGGGAGAACATTGGGCGGGTAGAACGTCTGCATCTCCTGCTGGGGTGGCCAGCACGGCGCGCCTCCGGAGGAGTTGAGCGGCTGGTCCGGACGGCCGATGCCACGGATATTGGCATTGTCGGGCGGACGCATGAACGGGAAGGTGTAGTCGATACGATCCATGGGCCTGACAGCGTAAATATCCACCCAGACCGGGTTGGGATTAGGGGTCCCGTTGATGCTGGTGACAAAGAAATGGTTACAGTGCATATGGTGCGAAACAGCCTGCACACCGGCATTCATGATGTGAATTATTACCGGTTCGCCGACCCGCGATATGGGGGTGATGGCCGGGATAAAATGGGAGAAGAAACCGGACTGGCCGTTAACAGTATAATACTGGGGCAAACCATTGTTGCGGGTGGGGCTGAACGGATCGCGGGCAATCTTGTCCATGAACACCTTGGGACTCATGATCTGTCCTGGCGGCAAACTCCCGACTTCCAGCTGCAGGTTGGGGCTGGGCATGTGGTACAGCCAGACATACTGCCGGAAGGGGGGGGTATTGGTGGCCGGATCGCCCTGTTCCCACTTCAGACCGGGCCAGAAGGATGTACCGAACATGTCATACATGTTCTGAATATGGGCGGTCGGACCGGTGCCGTTGGCAAAATTGGCCGGCGTGATATCATAGGGTGTGAAGTTGTGTCCACTGAGCGCTACGGCCGGACGGACCACCAGGGCGCCGTGTAGACCCATCTGCCGGTTGACCGGCGCGTTCAGATTGTCATAGTACAGGTGCGCGCCCGATTTGGTTGCCGTGAACGTCAGGTTGCTTAATGTCTGGCCGGGATTGATCGGACCGCTGTCAAAGATCGGCGGGTCATTGGGAAGCGGCCCAGGGATGAAGAAGGAGTGCGGCTCGTCAAGAGTATTGGTGATGTTTATGGTAATGGAATCACCGTTGACAGCATAGATCGTCGGCCCCGGGCAGTCAGCCGGTACATCCACACCGTCCGCATCCATTTTGTAAATCCAGAAATAACAGCGAGCATCGTTGATGGCGTTGTGGGTTACCATCTGTTTCATGGCGTCGGTAATGGTGATGTTCAGGGTCTGTGTGGCAGCAAAGGCATTCTTGACCCCCAGAAACGGAAATTTGCTCCCCATGGCGATGGTTGCAACCCCTGCCAGACCTGATGCGCTAAACTTAAGGAAATCCCGTCTATTCATTGTCATTTTTTCCTCCACGCCAAACATGCGGTTTATATTTTCCAGACTCAGTGCAGACCCTTGCAGCGCATCAGATGCGCACTTCTGTGTCATTCCAAATCGAATACAAACAGATTTTTAGCACGGAACGTGCCATCCACGGAAATCCCCAACAATATTCAGTCATTTCAAGCAATTGAAAAAAACTTACTCAAGCGGGCACAGAAGCAAAACAAGAACAGACAGAGGGCCCGGGAGCACATCAGACATAATACATGCCGAATTTATTACGTTTTTTATAAGTTAATAAAAAACCGGTTTTACATGCTGCCAATATTTTTGCAGAGCTGTAACCTGTTGAGATCCAATAACCGGGCAATGCCCCAGTGACGTGTTTTCCACCATGTTGCAGGTTGACAGAGTACCTGCAAGATAGATACTCTACCCCGTCCCCCAGGCGTGGCAGACTTCTTGCTGTTCTGAGGAGTTAGTATGTGCGGTCGGAAGGTCGTGACAATGAACAGATCAGCAAAAATAGGAATTTTGGTCGCGCTGCTCGCGGCAGCGGTGTTCTGCGGCTATTTCATGGGTCGGCGACCGGCAACACCGCCGGGAGTGACAAAAGGACAGGCCGGTAAAAACAACTATACCTGCGCGATGCATCCGTTTGTACTCAAGGATCAGCCCGGCCCCTGCCCGGTCTGCGGCATGGAGATGGTGCTGAAGATCGGCGGTCCGAATCTCAGCGACAAAGAAGCAGGGGCTGTGCGTCAAGTGGCTCTGTCGCCGTCCCAACAAATCATGGCCAACCTGGCCACGGTTGCGGCGACGGTTAAACCGTTCAATCGGGAAATTAGCTGTACCGGAATTGTGGCCTATAACCAGGAACGCCAGGGCAAGGTTTCCACCTGGCTCTCCGGGCGACTCGACAACCTGATAGTAAAGAGCGTGGGAAGCGAGGTGCGCAAGGGTCAGGCAGTGGCCGAGATTTTTTCGATCGACCTTTACAATGCCCAGGTACAGTACCTGCTCGCCTACAAGACAATCAAGGTTCTGAATAGTTCGACGTTCACCAGCTTTCCCATTAACACCCAGTTGTCGCTGGGGGATGCCTATGAGCGACTGCGCCAACTGGGATTCAGGGAAGAGCAGTTCGCCCGGTTGCAGAAATCGGACAAGCCGACCATTACCGTTCCGATTTCCAGTCCCTTTTCAGGTGTTGTCACCGAAAAACTCGTTCGCGAGGGGCAATATGTAAACGTGGGAGAAGCGCTCTTTTCAATTGCCGATCTCTCCCAAATCTGGGTTGAGCTTGAACTCTTTGAGAGCGACTTCCCCCTGGTCAAAGTCGGCCAAGAGGTTACCATTCATTCCCGCTCCTATCCGGGTGACCCCTTTCGCGGGAAAGTAAAACTGATCTATCCTTTTCTGGATGCGAAGACACGAACGGTCAAGCTCAGGGTTGAACTACCCAACCCGGGGCTGAAGCTGAAACCGGAAATGTACGTGCAGGCGTCAATCAAAGTTCCCCTGGCCGATTCTCTGGTTATACCCGCCAGGGCCGTCATGGATACGGGTGCGCGCCAACTGGTCTGGGTCGAGTCCAAACCTGGCGTGTTCGCACCGCGCAACGTGAAGACGGGGACCCGTTCCGGCAAGGAGGTTCAGATACTGTCCGGCCTGAAGGCTGGGGAGAAGGTGGCCTCCACCGGAGGATTCCTGATTGACTCCGAAGCACAACTTAGCCGTGGCGCTGAACCATCGTCAGCGCCTGCCGAGTCGACTGCCCCACGATAACTGGCTGGCAGGGCAGCAAAGAGGAATGAGCCCTATGAAATTGATAACCGTTTTTCTGTTATCCCTGATACTTGCCGTAGCGGTTTCCGCTTCAGCAGCAGACATGAGCGGTTTCCGGGGCTTTTTGTGGGGGGCGGACGTGGAATCCATGCGGGAAGAAGATTCAAAGCTGGTGGAAGGACGCATGGGAGTCATGCCAGGGGTCAAGGCGTTCCAGCGTTCTGAAGAAGACCTTGGTTATGGCGGAATCAAGGCGGATTCGATCACCTACACCTATTACAAAGAGAAATTTACGGGTGTTGTCATTGATTTTCATGGATTCGACAACTACGAAAAGCTCCTCATCCATTGCAAGAAAATGTTTGGACCGGTTACAGGAGCAGCGGTGCTCAGGCTGGAGCAGTATACCAGCTTTGATACAAAAAACACCGGAGTGATGCTGCTCTACCAGCTTTCCCAGCAGAGCGGCAACTTCGGCAAACTGTATCTCTATTCCAAGGAGTTTCTGAATAAGTGAAAACGAGTCAAAAGACAATTGAACACGGACACAGCGGAAAAACCGGAAAAAGCGGAGAAATCAATGCTGCATGCGGATTTAACTGAAATCGTCATTAAGTCGTTTTACCGGGTTTACAATGCGTTAGGATATGGCTTCCTTGAAAAAGTCTACGAAAATGCCCTGGCATATGAATTGGAGAAATATGGCCTGCACGTTAAGACACAGGTAAACATCAAGGTATTTTACGAAGGCCGGGAGGTGGGTGACTACTACGCCGATCTGTTTGTAAATGAAATTGTTATCGTTGAACTAAAAGCTGCGGAAAGCCTGCGCCAAGAATACGCAGCCCAGCTGATAAACTATTGCAAAGCCACGGGCATCGAAGTCGGCTTGCTGCTCAACTTCGGAAAATCACCCGAAGTAAAAAGGGTTCTTTTCCCGAGTCGGTTGCCCTGATTGAAAAAAGATCCGCTTTTGTCCGCCTGTACCGATTTTTCCGTATTCCATTGCAGCAAAGGTTCTCCACAGTGATTGAAAAAATCATCGAATATTCCGCCCGTAACCGGGTCATCATCCTGATGATCTTCGGGCTGATTATCGTCTGGGGCGTCTGGTCAGTGTACAAGACACCGGTGGACGCCATTCCGGACCTGTCGGACAACCAGGTGATCGTCTTTACCGATTACCCCGGCC
>JACAAY010000050.1 GCA_013377095.1 Desulfuromonadales bacterium | reverse complement strand
CGGCTTCCTCGCTCATTCCGCGCGCCTTGGCGACCCGGGGAATCTGCAGCCGGGCAGATTCAGGTGTTATGTGCGGATCGAGCCCGCTGGCCGAGGTTTCCACCAGATCGGCCGGGATGCCGCCGCTGATCCCGGTATCACGCAGGGCCTTGACCCGCTCCCTCACGGTCTTGATGAAGTCGGGGTTGGTCGGGTCGGAGTTGGAGCCGCCCGATGCCATGGGGTTGTAGGGGAAATCACTGGTCGCGGAGGGGCGTGGCCATAAGTAGCGAGGGGTTGAGAATGGCTGACCGATCAGTCCGGAGCCGATCTCCCTGCCGCTCTTGTCGGTTATGAAACTTCCCTGGGCCTGTTTGGGGAAGATGGCGTAGGCGATGCCGGTTACCAGTGCCGGGTAGATGCCGCCGCAGATGATGGTGAAGATGACGTAAAACAGAATCGCCGGTTTCAGCTCTTTCATGGTTGATTCTCCTTATAATTGTGAGCGGGTAGCGACGAGCGGATAGCGTGCCATCCACCTGTCCCCCGTTCCTGATCCCCGGTCCCATATCACAGCATCATCCCGATCACCATATCGATCGCCTTGATACCCACGAAGGGTGCGATCATGCCGCCCACCCCGTAGACGAGCAGATTATGGATCAGAAGCCTCTCGGCCGGCATGGGGCGGAACTTGGTACCCCTGAGCGCCAGCGGCACCAGCATCGGGATGATGATGGCGTTGAAGATGACCGCCGAGAGGATCGCGCTCAATGGTGTCGCCAGGTGCATGACATTCAGCAGCCCCAGTTGGGGATAGATGGAGAGCAGCATGGCCGGGATGATGGCAAAATACTTGGCCACGTCGTTGGAGATGCTGAAGGTGGTCAGGTTGCCGCGGGTCATCAGGATCTGCTTGCCCACCTCGACGATATCCAGCAGCTTGGTCGGGTTGCTGTCCAGGTCGATGATGTTGGCTGCCTCGCGGGCCGGCTGGGTGCCGGTGTTCATGGCCACTGCCACGTCGGCCTGGGCCAGGGCCGGGGCATCGTTGGTGCCGTCGCCGGTCATGGCCACCATGAAGCCGCCCTCCTGGTAATCCTTGATCAGCTTGAGCTTGTCTTCCGGCTTGGCCTGGGCCAGGAAATCGTCCACCTGAGCCTCGGCGGCGATGGCTGCTGCGGTCAGGGGGTTGTCACCGGTGATCATGACCGTTTTGATCCCCATGCTGCGCAACTGTTGGAAACGCTCCTGGATGCCGCTCTTGATGATGTCCTTGAGGTTGATGACCCCCAGGATCTCGGTGTCGCAGCTGACCACCAGGGGGGTTGACCCGGCCCGGGCGATCCGGTCCACCACCTCGTCCAGATTGGTGGGTATCGTTGTTGCGCCAAGGGTCTTGACGTAGGCCACTGCCGAATCGCCGGCCCCCTTGCGGTACTGTTTGCCGTTGGTATTGACACCCGAAAGACGGGTGTCGGCGCTGAAGGCGATGGTTTCCGCGTCGGCAGGGAGTGCCTCCAGCATCATGCCGTACTTCTGCTTGGCCAGCACCACGACGCTGCGCCCCTCGGGGGTCTCGTCGGTCAGTGATGCGATGATGGCGGCCTCGGCCAGTTCCTGTTCAGTGTGTCCCCCCACCGCTACGAACTCCACCGCCTCTCGGTTCCCCAGGGTGATGGTGCCGGTCTTGTCCAGCAGCAGCACGCTCACATCCCCGGCCGCCTCGATGGCTCGGCCGGACAGGGCGATGACATTCTTCTGGAACAGCCGATCCATGCCGGCGATGCCGATGGCCGGCAGCAGGGCGGCAATGGTGGTGGGCGCCAGACAGACGAACAGCGCCACCAGGACCGTCAACGAAACAGGCGTTCCCTGGCCGGCGGCCTTGACGCTGTAGATGGAGAGCGGGCTGATGTTGGCGCAGACCAGCAGGAAGACCAGGGTCAGGGCGATCAGCAGCACCTCCAGGGCAACCTCGTTGGGGGTCTTGCGCCGCTTGGCCCCCTCGATCAGGCCGATCATCCGGTCAAGGAACGTCTCGCCCGGGTTGGCGGTGATCCTGACGATGATGGCGTTGGCAATGACCGTGGTGCCGCCGGTGACTGCGCTCCGGTCGCCGCCCGATTCACGGATTACCGGGGCCGACTCGCCGGTCACGGCCGATTCGTTAACCAGGGCCGCACCGGCGATGACATCGCCGTCGCCGGCGATCAGGTCGTTGGCCTCAACCAGGATATGGTCGTCCTTGCGCAGTTCGGTTGAGGGCACCGTCTCGAACTGGGCGCCGAACTCAGGCTTTTTCAGGCGTTTGGCTTTTACGTCGGTGCGGGTCTTGCGAAGTGATGCGGCGCGGGCCTTGCCGCGCCCCTCTGCCAGTGCTTCGGAGAAGGTGGAGAAGATGACCGTCAGCCAGAGCCAGATCGAGACGGTCCCGGTAAACCAGGCCGGCTCTTTGTTTGCGCCGGTCAGCGACATAACAAAGGTCACCAGGGTGATGATACTGGCAATCTCGACGCACAGCATGACCGGGTTGCGCCACAGGCTGCGGGGATCGAGCTTCTTGAAGGAATCGAACAGCGCGGGTTTCATGATCCGCAGGTCGAAGATGGAAATCGGTTCCGCTTTATGTGTGGACATTGTCAGTTACCTCCCAACATGGTCAGCTGTTCGACGATCGGTCCCAGTGAGAGGGCCGGGAAAAAGGTCAGGGCTCCGACGATCATGATCACCAGGGTCAGCCAGAGGGCGAAGGGCACCTTGTCGGTGGGGAGCGTTCCCAGGCTGGGGGGAACGTACTTCTTCTCCGCCAGCGAGCCGGCCATGGCAAGCATCGCCACTGCCGGTACATACCGGCCGATGGTCATTGCCAGCGAACCGAGGATATTATAGAAGTTGACGTTGGCATTTAAGCCCGCAAAGGCGCTGCCGTTGTTGTTGGCCATTGAGGCCAGGGCGTAGAGCACCTCGGACAGACCGTGGGCGCCCGGGTTGGCCATGGATGCTACGGCTGAGGGGTTTATCATGGCGATCCCCGACAGGACCAGGACCACGATTCCGGCCGTCAGGATGGTAACGATCGACATCCACATCTCGCGCACCTCGATCTTCTTGCCCAGGTATTCCGGGGTCCTGCCGATCATCAGGCCGGAGACGAAGACCGCGATCACCGCAAAGGCCAGCATGGTGTAAAGACCGGAACCGACTCCGCCGAAGACGATCTCCCCCAGCAGGATCAGGGAGAGCGGGATCATGCCGCCGATGGGGGTCAGGGAGTCATGCATGGCAGCGACCGCACCGCAGGAGGTGCCGGTGGTGGCCACCTCAAAGAGATTGGTGCCGGCCAGGCTGAAACGGATTTCCTTTCCCTCCATGTTGGCCCCCTGCACGCCCAGTTTGGCCAGCAGCGGATTGCCGCTGGCCTCGGCCCCCTGCAGTACAGCGAACGCCACGACCAACAACAGGAGCATGACCCCCAGGAGCGCCCATCCCTGGCGGGGGTTTCCCACCATGACGCCGAAGGTATAGGTCAGGGCTCCGGGGATCAGCAGGATCAGGATGATCTCCACAAAGTGGGAGAGGGGGGTCGGGTTTTCAAAGGGATGGGCAGAGTTGGCGTTGAAGAAGCCGCCGCCGTTGGTACCCAGCTCCTTGATCGCCTCCTGGGAGGCGACCGGCCCCATGGGGATGGTGACCTCTTTGACGGTCACGCTCTCGGTGACCGGGTTCCCCTTGGCGTCCCTGAGCGGATTGCCCTTTTCATCCAGTTTGGGCTTGTCGTAGGTTGCCGACTGGACCAGCGACACCGTCCTGTTGGCGCTGAAGTTCTGGATTACCCCTTGGGAAACCAGGAAGATGGCGCTGATCAGTGACAGCGGCAGAAGGATGTAGAGGGTGCCGCGGGTCAGATCGACCCAGAAGTTACCCAGCAGCGTAGTTCTGCGCCGGGCGAACCCGCGGATCAACGCGATAGCGATGGCCATGCCGGTGGCGGCGGAGACGAAATTATGTACCCCCAGCCCCACCATCTGGGTGAAGTAGCTGGCGGCCGACTCGCCGCTGTAAGCCTGCCAGTTGGTGTTGGTGACGAAGCTGATGGCTGTGTTGAGTGCCAGCTGCCAGGTGAAGGGCGGGAACTTCTGGGGGTTGAGCGGAAGGAGGTGCTGCAGCATCAGCATGGCGAAGAGCGCCACGAAGAGGACCAGGTTGAAGAGCAGCATTGCCCAGGCGTAGCGCTTCCAGTCCATCTCCTCATCCCGCTTTATGCCGCCGAGCCGGTAGAGCAGATTCTCGCAGGGAGCGAGAGCAGGGGTCAGGAAGGTTCGTTCTCCCTGGTAGACCTTTGCCATGAAGGTGCCAAAAGGCTTGATCATGGCCAGCAGGGCAACGAAAAAAACGATTGTTTCCAGCCATTCGTACATGTTCATGATTCATCTCCGGTTGAATATAAAAAGCGTTGACTGTGAGCGGCTTTTGCAAAATCCGTGCAGGGGCGATGATGTACTTCCCACTGCTGAATACGTGCATTAAAGACCAATACCTGGCCTGATTCAATCCGTGGTGGCGCAATCGTTGTTGCATCGGGAGGTATCACAAAGGTTCCCCTCTTCATGGGCGCTTCATCGGCAAAGTCTTCCCCGAGATAGACACCGCTGTCAGGGTTGAACAGATAGATTTTCATCGAATTTCTCCACCCGTATATAATTTAGCATCCTCTGATCAGTAACCTAGCTTTTTAGAGGTAAATTGGGTGTCAAAATGGATGCCGACACCATCAAGAAAACGTCAATACCTGAAATATATCCGGTAGAGACGGCGTTGGATGGGACGATGGGTTACGGGGGAATGGAGCACGCGGATAGATTCATGTTCGGCCGCTTTTGACAGGGAGGCGCTTTACTGTTGACGACCGTTATCCTTGAATGCGGTTATGATGAAGGCAGCCGATCCTTTTATTGCCAGGTCATTGGGATGGACCTCCCCTTCAATCACCTCTGCTTCATAAAAATACTTTCCTCTGCAGGAGATGATTTTGATCTTGCCGGTTACCCTGGTTTCCAAGGAGAGGTTGGGAGGATATTCCCGGTAGACGACAAGAATATCGTTGACATGGATGCTTTTTTTTACATCCTGCGTTCCACTCTGAAACAGATACAGCTTTGTTCCAACCTTCATGACGGCTTCCTCTTTGAGGTATGCCGGCTCATTCTCCGGAAAGGGGTAGGTCACGGCGTGAAGGGAGCTTGTCACGACTACCGTCACCACCAGGAACAGCAATAAGATCAGCTTTTTCATGAGTCATCCTCCGCTTTGGAATCACTATGTGTTTTTTACCTGATGTTCAGACTAGAACTATTTGGATAAAATAGGCGTCTAAATGGATGCCAATTCCATTAAGAAAAAGTCAATTTATCGAGGGCTGCCTGTGCGAGTGAATGACCGGCCACACCTTGATATTCGGGACAGGAGGCACCGAATAGCCACACCTCTTCCCGGAACACCGACAAAACTTCCTTGACCTGACCGGGGTCCGGTGGTAAGGTTCTGCAGCTAAACACTGCTCTCACCTTTTAATCCAGCCCGAGAGGCTGGCAAGGGTATCCATTGATGAACACACCTGATCACATATTTCCACAGAAGAGTCTTACCGCGCACTGCGGTGAGGCTCTTTTTTTATGCCAACGCGAGGTGACGTAATGTCAGACGAAAAGACCGTGATTCTGGACTGCCCCGGTATCAAACGGGCCTTAACCCGCATATCCCACGAAATTCTGGAGCGCAACAAGGGCTTGAATGACGTGGTCCTGATCGGTATCCGTTCCGGTGGCGCCTTGTTGGCAATGGAACTGGCCACGGCACTGGAAGTCATCGAAGGGATCAAGCCCCCTGTGGGGACGGTTGATATCACCCTCTATCGTGATGACGTGGGGAGCAATATGTCGCTTCTGCCGGTCGGCAGGACCGAGATCCCCTTTTCGCTGGATCGCAAGAAGGTGGTGCTGGTGGATGATGTGCTCTGTACCGGCCGCACCATCCGCGCTGCCATGGACGCCCTGATGGACCATGGCCGGCCAAAATGCATCCAACTGGCGGTGCTGATTGACCGCGGCCATCGTGAACTGCCCATTCGGGCCGATTTTGTTGGGCGCAATGTGCCGACCAGCATGAAGGAAAATGTCCAGGTAGTTTTCGACGCCAATAAGCAGGCTATCGAAGTGCAGCTGGAAAAATAATCGGGAGGGTGGCATGGCTGAGTTCAAGCATAAGGATATCATCGCGCTACAGGACCTGACACAGCAGGAGATAGAACTGCTTTTGTCAACGGCCGAGAGCATGCGCGAGATAAATAATCGCGACATAAAGAAGGTTCCCACGCTGCGCGGCAAGACCATCATCAATCTGTTTTACGAATCCTCGACCCGCACACGAACCTCCTTCGAATTGGCTGCAAAACGCCTGTCGGCCGATACGGTCAATATTTCCCCGTCAACCAGTGCGGCCACAAAGGGTGAAACCCTGGCGGATACGGCCTTAAACCTGCTGGCCATGAAACCGGACATCATTGTCATGCGCCATGCGGTTTCAGGATCGCACGAGTTGCTTGCGAAAAAGGTGCCCTGTTCGGTGGTCAATGCTGGCGATGGGGCCCACGAGCATCCTTCCCAGGGACTGCTGGACATGCTGACCATGAAGGACCGCTTCGGTCGTTTGGATGGATTGAAAGTGGCTATTGTGGGTGACATAACCCACAGCAGGGTTGCCCGCTCCAATATCCAGGGACTGACCAAGCTCGGTTCACACATTTTCCTGGCCGGTCCGCCCACCATGATGCCTCCCGGGGTGGAGCGTCTTGGTAATGTCACGGTCTGTGGTTCACTGCATGAGGCCATCCAGGACGCCGACGTGGTCATGATGCTGCGCATCCAGCAGGAGCGTCAGGGCAAGACGCTGATGCCCAATGCACGTGAATATGCGCGCTACTTCGGTCTCAACCCGGAGAATCTCAAGCTGGCCAAGCCCGGCGCCATGGTCATGCATCCCGGCCCGATCAATCGCGGCGTGGAGATGTCCAGTTCCGTGGTGGATGGTGATCAGTCCTGGATTCTGAAGCAGGTGGAGAATGGTGTGGCTGTCAGGATGGCCATGCTGTATCATGTCTGCGGTGGTGATCTGGAGTGAATTCGGTTCAACGTTCAAGGTTCGATGTTTAAACCAAGAACCTTGAACCACGAACATTGAACAACAATTCCATGAGGTGACACATGAACCTTTTGATAAAAAACGGCCGGGTGGTTGATCCCTCCCAGGGGCTGGATGATTCGCTGGACCTGCTGGTGGAAAATGGCCTGATCAAGGAAGTCGGCAAGGGGCTGATTGCTCCGGCCGGCGTTGAAACCCTCGATGCAGGGGGAAGCTATGTTGTTCCGGGTCTAATTGACATGCATGTTCACCTGCGCGATCCCGGACTGGAGTACAAAGAGGATATCCTCAGCGGGTCCCGGGCTGCAGTGGCCGGTGGTTTTACCTCCATCGCCTGCATGCCCAACACAAAACCGGTTATCGACAACAAGGCGGTGGCCGGCTACATCATTGCCAGGGCCAGGGAAGTGGGGCTGTGTAATGTGTTTCCGGTCGGCTCACTCACTGCCGGGTCAGGCGGAGAACGCCTGGCTGAGATGGGGGAATTGAAGGAGGCCGGCTGCGTGGCGGTTTCCGATGACGGCAAACCGGTTTGCAGCGCCGAGCTGATGCGTCGCGCGCTGGAGTACGCCCGCGGCATGGACATCCCGGTCATCAGTCACAGCGAAGAGTTGTCGTTGGTGGGTGAGGGGGTCATGAACGAGGGCTTTACTTCCACCGAACTGGGGCTGAAGGGGATCCCCCGCGTTGCCGAGGATATTGCAACTGCCCGCGATGTCATGCTGGCCGAATACACCAACTCTCCCATCCACATCGCCCACGTTTCCACCAGGGGGGCGCTGCGCATCATCCGCAACGCCAAGCTGCGCGGAGTGCGGGTGACCTGTGAGACGGCGCCGCATTACTTTACCCTGACCGATGATGCCGTGCGCGGCTACAACACCAACGCCAGAATGAATCCGCCGCTGCGGGAGGCCGATGATGTGGCGGCAGTCAGGGAAGGTTTGCAGGACGGTACCATCGACGCCATTGCAACTGATCACGCTCCTCACCACAATGACGAAAAGGATGTGGAATTCAATGTTGCCCTGAACGGCATTATCGGTCTTGAAACCTCCCTGCCGCTGTCACTGGCGCTGGTGGAGCAGGGTGTTTTATCGATCAGTCAACTGATCGACCGAATGTCATTCCGGCCGGCCCATATTCTGAACCTTGGACGCGGCACACTTGCGGTTGGCGCGCCAGCCGACATAACCGTGATCGATCCATCCGTTGAATGGGTCGTCGAGGCGGACAAGCTGGCCAGCAAGTCCAAAAATTCCCCCTGGCTGGGGCACACGATGAAGGGGGTGGCGGTTGCCACCGTTGTTGGCGGAAAGCTGGTTTTCAAGCGATAAAAACGATTTTTTGGAGTTACGGATTATGAAAGCAATTCTCGCGCTCGCCGACGGGCGCATCTTTGAAGGAACATCATTTGGCGCAGGCGGAGAGGCCTGTGGTGAGGTGGTTTTCAATACCGCCATGACCGGTTACCAGGAGGTCTTGACCGACCCCTCCTACAAGGGGCAGATGGTCACCATGACCTACACCCAGATCGGCAACACCGGCATCAACCCCGAGGATATCGAAAGCCGGTCCCTGTTCCTCTCCGGTTTCATTGTCCGGGAGTACCAGGAGTGCTATTCCAACTGGCGTGCCAGCATGAGTCTGGATGCCTATCTCAAGGAAAACGGTGTGGTCGGCATCCAGGGAATCGATACCCGTGCCCTGACCCGTCACCTGCGGGACAAGGGCGCCCAGAACGGCGTCATCTCCACGACGGACAGGGATCACAAAAGTCTGATCGCCAAGGCGGCCGCCATTCACAGCATGGCCGGTCTGGACCTGGCTTCGGGCGTGTCCTGCGACAAACCCTACCACTGGAGTGAGGGTGTCTGGACATTGGAGAACGGCTATCCCCAGGTGGATGCCTCCACCCTGAAATACAAGGTGGTGGCCTACGATTTCGGCATCAAGTACAATATTCTGCGTTGCCTGGTTGACGCGGGCTGTGACGTGACCGTTGTTCCGGCCAATTTTTCCGCAGCCGATGTGCTGGCCATGAACCCGGACGGCATTTTCCTCTCCAACGGCCCCGGTGACCCGGAACCGTTGGTGGCGGTGCAGGAAGAGATCAGAAAACTGGTCGGGAAAAAACCGATCTTCGGCATCTGTCTGGGACATCAGCTGCTGGGTCTGGCCCTGGGCGGCAAAACCATGAAGCTCCCCTTTGGTAACCACGGCTCCAACCTGCCGGTCATGGACATGTCCACTCGCAAGGTGGAGATCACTGCCCAGAACCATGGCTTTGCCGTGGATCTGGATTCGCTGGGAGATGCCGCCTGCCTGGGACACGAGAACCTCAACGACCAGACCGTGGAGGGCATCAGTCATTGCACTCTGCCGATATTCTCGGTGCAGCATCACCCCGAGGCGTCGCCCGGACCGCATGACTCCCAGTATCTGTTTGGCAGGTTTGTTGAGATGATGGAGAAGAATCGGTGATTGGGGACCAGGGACCAGGGACCAGGGACCAGAAAATGATACTGAACCGTGAGGCACAGTTTTACCCGGTCCCCAGTCCCCCGTTCCCATGACCTATCAAGAACTCTATCAGTCGGGAGAACTGCTCCAGCGGATACGTGAGGCGTTCCGGCGCCTTAAGGCCTGCGATCTCTGCCCCCACGATTGCGGCGTCAACCGAATCAGGGGTGAGCGGGGGATCTGCAATGCCGGCCTGCTGCCCAGGATCGCCGCTGCCAGCGTGCACACCGGCGAGGAACCGCCCATCTCGGGAAGCAAGGGGTCGGGCACCATATTCCTCAGCGGCTGTTCCCTGAGCTGCCGCTTCTGCCAGAACTTTCCCATCAGCCAGTTGGGGAATGGACAGGACCTGTCAACCCGTGTCCTGGCGGAAAAGATGCTGCGGCTGCAGAGCCAGCAGGTGCACAACATCAATTTTGTCACCCCGACACACTATCTGCCCCAGTTGCTGGCAGCCCTGTGGCTGGCAATTCCTTTGGGTTTCAAGCTGCCTCTGGTCTGGAACAGCAGTGGGTACGAGAAACGGGATGCGCTACAGCTGCTGGACGGGGTGGTGAATATCTATCTGCCGGATATGAAATACGCGGACGACGAAGTTGCCCAGCAGCTCTCCCGTGCTCCCGGCTATCGTGATATAAACCGTACGGCGGTGGCTGAGATGCTGCGCCAGGTGGGTCATCTTCAGTTGGATGACCATGGTCTGGCAACCAAGGGCGTGATCATTCGCCACCTGGTTTTGCCGGGGGAGTTGTCCGGCACTCGGGAAACGTTGGGCTGGATCGCTTCAAACCTGGGGCGCCAGACACATATTTCACTGATGCGCCAGTATTTTCCCGCCCACCGCGCACCGGATACTCCCGGCATCAGCCGCAAGATCACCAACGGGGAGTATGATCGCGCCGAGGGCTGGCTGGAAGAGTTCGGGTTGGAGAATGGCTGGGTGCAGGACTAGATGAGGACGGTCTGCCTGCTGGTCATCTCCAATGTTTTCATGACCTTTGCCTGGTATGCCCACCTGAAAAACCTGCGCACCCGGCACTGGCTGATCGCCGTTGCCGTCAGCTGGGGCATCGCGTTTTTCGAATACCTGATCCAGGTGCCGGCCAACCGGATCGGTTACGGCAGGTTCACTCTGGCTCAGCTGAAGATTTTGCAGGAAGTCATCACCCTGGCGGTGTTTGTTCCCTTTGCAGTTCTGTACATGGGGACGAATCTCAGCTGGAATTATCTCTGGGCGGGTTTTTGCCTGGCCGGAGCGGTCTTTTTTATTTTCAGGTAATCACACGAAGGAGCTTTGAATATATGCCTAAAAGAACTGACATCAAAAAAATCCTCATCATCGGCGCCGGGCCGATCGTCATCGGCCAGGCCTGCGAATTCGACTATTCCGGCACCCAGGCCTGCAAGGCCTTGAAGGAGGAGGGATACGAGGTGGTGCTGTTGAACAGTAATCCGGCCACCATCATGACCGACCCCGATTTTGCCGATCACACCTACATCGAGCCGGTCACCCCCGAAATTCTCGCCAAAATCATTGAGAAGGAACGTCCCGACGCCCTGCTGCCGACGCTTGGCGGCCAGACCGCCCTGAACACCGCCGTGGCAGTGGCGGAGATGGGGATTCTGGAAAAGTACGGCGTTGAGCTGATCGGCGCCAAGCTGCCCGCCATCAAGAAGGCCGAGGACCGCACGCTCTTCAAGCAGGCCATGGAGAACATCGGACTTGCCATTCCCCGCTCCGGTCTGGCCCACAACCAGAACGAAGCCATGCTGGTGATCAAGGAGATCGGTTTTCCGGCCATTATCCGCCCCTCCTTTACCCTGGGCGGCAGCGGCGGCGGCATTGCCTACAACATGGAAGAGTACGAAAAAATGGCCATGGCAGGCATCGATGCCTCGCCCACCGACGAGATCCTGGTGGAAGAGTCGGTCATTGGCTGGAAGGAGTTCGAGCTGGAGGTGATGCGCGACACGGCCGATAACGTGGTGATCATCTGCTCCATCGAAAACTTCGATCCCATGGGGGTGCACACCGGCGATTCCATTACCGTGGCGCCGGCCCAGACCCTGACCGACAAGGAGTACCAGATCCTGCGTGACGCATCCCTCAAGATCATCCGCGAAATCGGAGTGGATACCGGTGGTTCCAATATCCAGTTTGGCGTCAATCCCCGCGACGGCCGTCTGGTGGTGATCGAGATGAATCCGCGCGTTTCGCGCTCTTCAGCCCTGGCATCCAAGGCAACCGGTTTTCCGATTGCCAAGATTGCGGCCAAGCTGGCGGTTGGCTATACCCTGGATGAGGTTACCAACGATATCACCCGCGAGACGCCGGCCTGTTTCGAACCGAGCATCGACTATGTGGTTACCAAGGTGCCCCGTTTTACCTTTGAAAAATTTCCCGCCGCCAATGCCACCCTGACAACCCAGATGAAGTCGGTCGGTGAGGTTATGGCCATCGGTCGCACCTTCAAGGAGTCTTTTCAGAAGGCGCTGCGCTCGCTTGAAATCGGCGTTTCCGGTTTCGATTCACGTCTGTTTGATCTGGGAGCTGAAACCAGGCGCTCCCTGACCGCAAAGGAACAGCAGCTTTTGCTGGAGAAATTGCGTATTCCCAACTGGGAGCGGCTGTGGTATCTGGCCGATGCCCTGCGTAGCGGCATGACCGTTGCGGATATCCAGCGTCACACAGCCATCGATCCCTGGTTCCTGCACAACATCCGTCAGATTATCGAAAAGGAAGAAGAGCTGAAACAGCTTGATCCGACGTCAATTACACGGGATGAGTTGCGCGAAGCCAAACGGTACGGTTTTTCCGACAAAACCCTGTCACAGCTCTGGAACATGACCGAGGATCAGGTCCGCAGCCTGCGTCTTTCCATTAACGTCAAGCCGGTCTACAAGCGGGTTGACACCTGCGCGGCCGAGTTTGTGGCCCACACGCCCTACCTGTACTCAACCTACGAGGATGAGTGTGAAGCAGAGCCGACCGATAAGAAAAAAATCATTATTCTGGGTGGTGGACCCAACCGGATCGGGCAGGGCATTGAATTCGATTACTGCTGCGTGCATGGCGTGTTTGCCCTGGCAGAGGATGGCTACGAGACCATCATGGTCAACTGTAACCCGGAAACCGTTTCCACCGATTACGATACCTCTGATCGTCTCTATTTTGAACCACTGACCCTGGAGGACGTACTGGCGATTGTTGACGTGGAGAATCCGGTCGGGGTGATCGTTCAGTTTGGTGGCCAGACGCCGCTCAAGCTGGCCATGGCGTTGGAAAAGGCCGGCGTGCCGATTATCGGCACCTCGCCCGATGCCATTGACCGTGCCGAGGACCGCGAACGCTTCCAGGAGATGCTGCATAAACTCTGTCTGCTCCAGCCGGAGAACGGCATGGCCCGCTCCTTTGAGGATGCCGAAAAGGTGGCCGACCGTGTCGGTTATCCGGTTGTCGTGCGCCCCTCCTATGTTCTCGGCGGCCGGGCCATGGAGATCGTCTATGATGTGGAAAATCTGCGGCGCTACATGACCACGGCGGTACTGGTGTCTCCCGAACACCCCATTCTGATTGACAAATTCCTGGACGAGGCCATTGAGATCGATGTTGATGCGCTCTGCGACGGTAACGAGGTTGTGATCGGTGGCATCATGGAGCACATCGAAGAGGCCGGCATCCACTCCGGTGATTCGGCCTGTTCGCTGCCCCCCTACTCCATCTCCGATGAGATGGTGGCCGAAATTCGGCGTCAGACGGTTTTGATGGCCCTGGAACTGAATGTAAAAGGCCTGATGAACGTGCAGTATGCCATCAAGGATGGGAAGATCTATATTCTGGAGGTCAATCCGCGGGCTTCCCGTACGGCGCCCTTTGTTTCCAAGGCGACCGGTCGCCCTCTGGCCAAGATCGCCGCCCGGATCATGGCGGGAAAAAGCCTCAAGGAACTGGGGGTTTCCGGTGATATCATCCCGGTGCATATTTCGGTCAAGGAATCGGTTTTCCCCTTTGTCAAGTTTCCCGGTGTCGATACCATTCTTGGGCCGGAGATGAAGTCAACCGGTGAGGTCATGGGGATCGGCGACACCTTTGCCGAAGCATTTGCCAAGGCGCAACTGGGGGCCAACGTTAAAATGCCGCTGGCCGGCAATGCCTTTTTTAGTGTGCGCAATGCAGACAAGAAACATGTTGTCTCTGCTGCTGAAAAGTTGTATAAGGCTGGATTTGGAATCCTGGCAACCGATGGCACGGCCTCCTATTTGACGGAAAAGGGTATTCCGGTCAAGCGTGTCAACAAGGTGCTTGAAGGGCGTCCCCATATTGTGGACGCAATCAAAAACGGTGAAGTCAATCTGGTGGTCAATACGACCCAGGGGCCCCAGGCCGTAGCCGACTCGTTCTCCATCCGCCGCGAATCCCTGATGCACAACATCGCTTATTTCACCACGGTGGCAGGCGCCAAGGCGGCGGTTGACAGCATTATTGCCCTCAAGGGACATGATCTGGAAGTGAAGTCGTTGCAGGAATATCTGAAATAAGGGCAAACGCCCTCTTCGGGTAAAATAACCCACATACTATCAAGGAGCTTCGGTTAGATGTCCCATTCAATCCCACTGACAAAAGAGAGTTTTGAGGCGCTTCAGGAGGAACTTAAGCGTCTAATACGTGTGGAACGGCCAAAGGTGATTCAGGATATTGCCGAGGCTCGTGCCCATGGCGACCTGTCTGAAAATGCCGAGTACGACGCCGCCAAGAACCGCCAGGGGTTTATCGAGGGGCGTATACAGGAACTTAACAGCAAGCTGGCCCGAGCCTATGTGGTTGACCTTTCCAATATGAAGCCGGATAAGGTCGTTTTTGGCGCGACGGTCACGCTGTATGACACCGCTTCCGAAGACGAGATAACCTATAAAATAGTCGGCGAGGACGAGGCTGATATAAAGCTGGGCAAGATTTCCTGCACCTCTCCGGTGGGTAAGGCCTTGATCGGGCATAAACTGGATGATTCGGTCAAAGTGAAAGTTCCCTCGGGAATAAAAGAATACGAGATTATCGACATCAAATACGAATAACGATGCAGTCAAGGAGATCACGTAATGGCCGAAAAGATTACCAAAGATATGACGTTTTTTGAAGTGATGCAGGCCTATCCCGCGTCGGTTGCGGTACTGCAGAAGCACAAATTGGGCTGTGTGGGTTGCATGGGAGCTCAGAATGAAAGCCTTGAGCAGGGCGCCAATGCCCACGGAATTGATGTTAATGTACTGGTGAAGGACCTGAACGACGCCATTGCATAGCTTTCCAATGTGACAAACAACAGCGACCCCCGGGAGTATTTCCGGGGGTCGCTGCATTTGGAAGGGGTTTTCACATGCCACGACTGTTTATTGCAGTTGATGTGTCGGATGAGACCAAAGAGCAGCTGTTTCGGTTCCGGGTCGACATTCCCGCTGCCCGGTGGGTTCCCCGGGAGCAGCTTCATCTGACCATGGCGTTTCTGGGGGATGTGGAAAGGGAGCAGATCAACACCCTGGTGGGCACACTCTCTGAAATCCGGAACCCGGCATTTGATCTTTCCATTGGAGAACCCGGCTGTTTCCCCAATCGTAAACGGCCCAGGACCCTCTGGATAGGGATCAAGCCGGAACCGCACCTGATGGTGCTGGCGGAGCAATTGCGAAAGGCGATTTTATCGTGTGGAATTGTCCAGGAGGCGCGCCCCTTTTTCCCCCATATCACCCTGGCCAGGATCAAGCAACCTTCCGGGAATGACGGTGATGCTTTTCTGAATCAGGGGGGCAGGCGGGAGGCGGCATTGCTTGCCGTTCGGGAGTTTATTCTTTTTGAGAGTCGCCTTGGTTCGCGGGGAGTGCAGCACATACCTCTCAGGAAATTTCAGCTCACTGCGCAGGGAAAAAATGATCTGTGTCAGTAGTGCTGCACGGTATGGTCAGATGGAAACATCACGATAGTTTGTCATGACCGCCCCCAGCTTTTCCAGCTGCGTTTCATCCAGATCCAGCATCTCGGCTTCCGGGGTTGTCCGGTGGACAGGGTCCAGGCTCAGGTTGACCTTCTGGCTGACCACATTCACAAGGCGCACAATGGTGAGCAGGGTGTCCACGGGATCGCAACTTTCTGCATGGTGATTGGCAACAACCGTGCGGTAGATGGGGGGAATATTCCAGTGATCCATGATACGGCAACCCTGTTCCACATGCATGTCGGTGAAAATCCCGATCAGTGATTTCCGGTCAAGGAGTATGTGAAGCTCCTTGTTGTGACTCAGTTGCTCCATGCCCTTTAACAGATACAGTTTACCGATGTCATGGAGCAGTCCTGCCAGGTAGGCATGCTCCAGGATACTTTGATGAGCGGTGTTCTGGGCAATCCACCAGCAGCCGAGGGCGCAGGCCAGCGAATGCTGCCAGAGTTCATGCATGAGAGCGTTGATGGTGCTGTTGTCGGATGTGTGCAGTGACGCCTGTGATGCGGCCATGGCAAGCACGGAGATCTGACGCACCCCCAGTCTTATGGCGGATTCCTTGATGGTTTCGGCTTTTTTGAGCCCCATGTAGGCCGAGGAGTTTGACATTTTGAGCACTTGCGCCGAGAGCGCCTGGTCTTCGCTGATGACCCGCACTATGTCGTCAAAGTCCGAATAGGGATCGGGGAGCATGAGCGTCAGTTTCAGGGCAACGGGGTGAAATACGGGAAGTGCGATGGGTTGCTGTGCAAGCAATTCTCGGATATCTGCTGAAACAAGCATGTATTCCCCTTTACTCATCTGAAGCGAGTTCCAAAAACTATGTATACTCTTTTTTGTGGAGCATGACAATTCAGTCAACGTAAGTCAAAGGATATGCTCTGGATTGGAAAATTACGTGCGTTACGATGTTCTTAAGAACAACGTAGAGCAGGTTTGTGTTGGCATACCAATGGCTTCACGTATCAGCTATAAGCCGCGTATCCGGATCAGGGGCCCGACTGGAGCGTTGACAAAACCCCCGTCTGCGGGTAAAAATCTTTTCGCCCGCAGTCAGAATATAGGCATATGTGGTTGTCGTCAAGGGATGGCTGACCGCGCCGCAAGGAGACTACATGAACCTGGACAACCTCTTCTGTATTGATCTGGACCTGCCGACCCTGGAAGGGTTTCGTAAATTCATCAGCTCCTGGTGCTACCGGGGTGACGGGTTCACTCTGCTGGTTGATCCCGGCCCGCTCTCCACCATTCCCCATCTCTGCCATGAGCTTCGTCAACGGGGAGTCACGCATCTCGATTATGTACTGCTTACCCACATACACATTGATCACGCCGGAGGAACCGGCGCCCTATTGAAGGAGTTTCCCGGAGCAACGGTGATCTGCCATCAGGACGGAATCCGGCACATGGTTTCACCGGAAAAGCTCTGGGAAGGCTCCCGCAAGGTGTTGGGCGCCGTGGCTGAGGCCTATGGAGAGATTGTTCCGGTGCCGGCCGAACAGATCCGTTTTGAAGAGAATGTTGGACAGACCGGTGTGCGCACCTTTCTGACCCCCGGCCATGCCCAGCACCACTGCAGTTACCTGCTGGACGATTTTCTTTTTGCCGGAGAAGTGGCTGGTGTGAGATGTGAGCTTGAGGGAGGGATCTATATGCGTCCGGCCACGCCTCCCCGTTTTATTCTGGAGGTGGCCCTTGAATCCCTTGATCGGGTGATTGCGCTTGCTCCGCACTCGATGGCATTCGCCCACTATGGCCGGGTTGATAGCGCCCTCGAGTATCTGCAGATTGCCCGCAAGCAGCTTCTGCTGTGGGTCAGAGGGGTGGCGGAAACCGCATCGGTTGAGGCTTCCCGGCGTGAAGAGGTGTTTTCGGCATGGCTGCAAGAACGCGATGAACAGTATCGCGCCATAAGCAGATTGCCGAAAGATATCCAGATTCGTGAACGCACCTTTTTTGGCAACACATTGCGTGGTATGATGGAATATGTTGAAAATCTGTCAGCTGAAGAACGCCAGGCACTTGTTGAGGGCTAACTGGCTGAATTTGCTGTATTGGCAGTTGTGTCGGGCATTCTCTCTGTGCTGGAGGTTGGTGTGATTGACAGACGAAAAAACCAGCGCTTTGATGACAAACAGGACGTGTACCTGTATCACGGCGTTTCAAAGTATACGGGCAGCCTTGATAATGTTTCCTGCAGTGGAGCCTTGGTAAAAGTTTCTTCGCTCCCCCAGTTGATGCAGGCGGGTGACGTGTGCCATCTGGCATTTGCCGCCCGCCCCGAGGCAATTCTGTGTGCATGTACTGTTGTCCGTCTGCACGCCACCCATGTGGGGTTGCAGTTCTGCGGGACAGATGTACAGGCTTGATGACGTTTTTACCCTGAATTGTCTGGAAGTCCGCCGGATTATGGTGTACATAGATACACTGTTTTGCAAAAAATCGTTTTCATAACAACTCCCGAAACTTACCATGCGCCATCAGCCTCACAGCTCCACACTCCATGCCATACGAATCTTGTTATCTGCTCTGCCCGGGTTTGCGCTCTGTGCGGCATTTCAGCAACTGACATTTTTGTCAGCGACTCCATGACGATCCTGAACCTCTCAGCCGCCGGCGAGCTCACCATTTCCGCAGAATTTTTGAAAAGGCTGGGGCTGAAACCGGGAGATGCCGTGTCCCTTGAAGACATGGCGGGAGAGCTTGTTCTGAGAAAGGTGAAAATAGCTTCATGTGACGCCCCGGCTCTTGCCCAGACTACTGCATGTCCTGCTTGCCGTGACGATCAGGAGGCAGAACGGGAACAGCTTGCCGATGCCATTGCTCGAAAAAACCTTGATACAACGATGCAGTTTGTCAAGGGCGTCGGGCCGAAACTTTCGGAGCTGCTTGCCAAACGAGGGGTTGTGCGCGTCGAGGATGCCCTGTACTTTTTGCCGCACCGCTATGAGGACCGTCGTGAACTGCGCCCCATCATGTCGTTGCGTCCCGGTTTGTGTGAAGTGTTCTCAGGTGTGGTCCGGTCGGCGGAGATGGTTTCCACCAAAGGGGGGCGCCGTTTTTTTGAAGCGGTGGTGGCGGATGACAGCGCCAGTGTTGTTCTGAAGTGGTTTAACTGTAACCCAACCTTTATGAAGCGGGTTTGGAAGGTCGGCAAAACTGCTCTGTTGACCGGCGAAGTTTCCCAGTTCGGATCCCAGCGCGAGGTTCATCATCCTGATGTGGAGTGGCTGGAGCAGGGCCAGAACGCGCGGGATCTGCTTACAGCCGATCCGGTCAATTTCGGCAGGATCGTTCCGGTCTACCCCTTGACGGAGGGGTTGAGCCAGAAAATTATGCGCAAGGTGATGCGTGAAGTTGTGGAACGGTTCGTGCCATATGTTCGCGAACTGATTCCTGACACACTGCTGGAACAGCTGCAGTTGCACGGTTTGCGGCAGTCGCTGCAGAATATCCATCTTCCTCCCGCGACTGAAAAACTTGACGAGTTGAACGAAGGGCGGACAGCGGCCCATCGCTCCATAGCATTCGATGAGTTTTTCTTCTGGGAACTGGGACTGGCGTTGAAAAAGCGTGGGGTGACTCTGGAAGAGGGTATTTCATTCCAGGTAAAGCACCGCTATACCAAACCGCTTGCCAAACTGCTCCCCTTTGAACTGACCGGCGCCCAGCGACGGGTGCTGGCCGAGATCAAGATCGATATGATGTCTCCCCATCCCATGCACCGGTTGGTGCAGGGTGATGTGGGCAGCGGTAAGACCCTGGTGGCGTTGATGGCAGCTTTGATCGCCGTTGAAAACGAGTATCAGGTGGCGATCATGGCTCCCACGGAGATCCTGGCTGAACAGCACTGGCATACCATCCATCGCTGGTGTACGGAGCTTGGTGTTGCCACGGTACTGATTACGGCTGGTATGAAGGGCAGGGAAAAGGCTGAATCAATGGCCCGGGTTGCCGATGGCACTGCCCGGATCGTGATCGGCACCCATGCGGTTATTCAGGACAAGGTGAAATTTGCCCGGCTCGGGCTGGGCATTATCGATGAACAGCATCGTTTTGGAGTGCTGCAACGCGGTATCCTCAAGAAAAAAGGGAAGGGGATCAACCCGGATATTCTCGTGATGACCGCAACCCCCATTCCCCGTACCCTGGCCATGACGCTGTTCGGTGACCTGTCACTATCGGTGATTGACGAACTTCCTCCGGGGCGCACCCCGGTTGAAACAACTATTGTCTTTGAGTCACATCGCGCCCGGGTCTACGCACGGATTCGAGATGAGGTCCGGAAGGGACGGCAGGCCTATCTGGTCTACCCCCTGGTGGAGGAAAGTGAAAAGTCGGATCTGAAGGCAGCTGCCATGATGGCTGAACATCTGGGAAGAGATGTTTTTCCTGATTTGCGCATTGGGTTGCTGCACGGGCGTATGACTCCCCAGGAGAAGGAGGATGTCATGGGCTCTTTCAAGGCCGGGGAACTTGATGTTCTCGTCTCCACAACGGTGATCGAGGTCGGTATTGACGTTCCCAACGCAACGGTTATGGTCATCGAGCACGCCGAACGTTTTGGGCTTTCCCAGTTGCATCAGTTGCGGGGCAGGGTTGGCAGGGGCGCTGCCCGATCGCACTGTATTCTGCTGACAGCGGGCAGACTGACCGAGGATGGCGAAAAACGCCTGCGCGTCATGGAATCCACCGGTGATGGTTTTCGCATCGCCGAGGCTGACCTGGAAATCAGGGGGCCGGGTGACTTTCTTGGGACTCGTCAGTCCGGGATGCCCGATTTCCGGGTTGCCAATATTCTGCGGGATGGCGCCCTGCTGGAGCAGGCCCGCCAGGTTGCCTTCGGGTTACTTGATCGTGACCCTGAACTGCAATCAAAAGAAAATATCCCCCTGCGGAGTGAATTGCTGCGCCGCTGGGGCCAGCGTCTTGAACTGGCGGCAATCGGCTAGTTTATTTGTTTTGAAAAATTTCACACCACAAAGATGAATTGAACTATGCGTATTCTGACAGGATCTGAAATTTTCACTAAAAATTTTGCCGGGTCGGTTATAACCATCGGTAATTTCGATGGCGTCCACCGCGGACATGTGGCGCTGCTTCGCCATCTCAAACAACAGAGTGTTCGGTTTGGTCTTCCTTCAGTAGTGGTTACCTTTGAACCGCACCCCCTGGCGCTCTTGGCGCCAGATATCACGCCACCGCTGATAACGACTTTTAAGCAGAAAGCGGCCCTGATCGCCGACGAAGATATTGACTGTCTGGCGGTGATTGATTTTACGCAGTCATTTTCAATGATTTCCGCCGAATCCTTTGTACGTGATGTGCTGTGTACGTCACTTGGTATTCGTCATATCATAATCGGTCATGACTATGCCTTTGGCCGAGACCGGAAGGGTAATTTCGAAACCCTTGCCCGTATGGCGAATGAGTGCAGCTTTACCCTGGAAGATCTTGATCCGGTTGGAGAGGGTGATTTCGTTTTCAGCAGCAGTCTGGTCCGGCGTATGGTTGCGGACGGTGATGTGGCTGGCGCGGCACAAATTCTGGGAAGATACCATGTTGTTTCCGGTCAGGTTGCGCATGGTCGTGAAATTGGTCGCAAGCTTGGCTTTCCCACTGCCAACATCATAACTCGCAATGAGTTGATTCCGCCGGACGGGGTGTATGCCGTTATGGTTGCGATTGGCGATGAATTGCACCAGGGGGCGTGCAATATTGGATCAAACCCGACTTTTAACGGCAAGGAGCGGACCATCGAAGTCTTTCTGCTTGATTTCTCGGGACAGCTGTATGATCAGGAGCTTGCGCTCTGTTTTGTCGAGCGCCTCAGGGGAGAAAAAAAGTTCTCCCATGTGGATTCCCTTATCCAGGCCATTAATCAGGATGTTCTCTCCTGCAAAAACATTCTGTCGGCTGCGGATCGCTCCATGGTTAAACCGCTTTTCACGGCGGAGCATGCTGGGGCGAAAGCGTGAAAATAAAGTTTGATCTCACATTCTGGGTAGGGATTTCAGTCAGTGCTTTTTTTATGACGCTGCTGCTCAGGAAAATCGATTTCAAACAACTGGGCGCTGCCCTCTGTGCGATGGACTACCGGTTTATCCTCCTGGCGGTCGCCTTCACCTTTCTGAGTTATTTTCTGAGGGCGCTGCGATGGCATTACCTGCTGATCTCGGAAAAATCCATTCCGCTTGCATCGCTCTACCCTGCCACCATTATCGGCTACATGGCCAACAACCTGCTTCCGGCCCGTTTGGGAGAGTTTGTCAGGGCCTATGTGCTTGCGGAACAAGAGGGACTCGAAACTCCCACGGTCTTTGCCTCGCTCGTCATAGATAGGCTCTGTGACGGTTTCACCGTATTGCTGATGCTGGTGGTGACCCTGTTTACCCTGCGTCTCCCCCAGGGAATGGACGATGCCGA
Organism: Desulfuromonadales bacterium; assembly: GCA_013377095.1. Classification (GTDB taxonomy): domain Bacteria; phylum Desulfobacterota; class Desulfuromonadia; order Geobacterales; family Pseudopelobacteraceae; genus Pseudopelobacter. The sequence goes on along the minus strand of JACAAY010000050.1, from coordinate 12,790 downwards.
ACAGGCGCTCAAGGTCGGTGGTCTGCTCACGTTTCTGCTGTACACCGTGGTGCTGCTGTTTCTTTTTCTGTTGAAACGCAGGACTATGAAGACACTTTCCCTGCTGGGGCAACTGCTGAAACCATTTCCCCGGAGCTTCTCCGAGAAACTGATTCCCCTGCTTGGTTCGTTTGTAGCCGGTATCAGAATATCCGTGCGCGGGGGGCATGTCTGCGCTGTTCTTGCATCCTCGTTGCTGATTTGGGCCTTTGCCGTCCTGCCGGTGGATATGATTCTGCAGGGTTTCGGTGTCCACCTGCCGATTACCGCCTCCATGTTCATCATGGTATTGCTGGTGTTTGCCGTGATGGTGCCTGCTTCGCCCGGTTTCATCGGCACCTATCATTATGCGTGTTTCAAGGGGCTTTCGCTCTTCGGCATAGCTGAATCCACTTCAATCAGTATCGCTCTTGTTATCCATGGCTGCTCCTTTTTTCCGGTGGTGGTGGCAGGTTTCTACCATCTCTGGAGCAGCAAGCTGTCGCTCCTAGGCGTCAGTAGAACAGGCGGTGGGGTGTGAAACGATTTTTTCGTCTACTGACTTTGCCACATAGTGGATATCTTGACCCATATGCAATCCTTGCAATGGTGATTCCCTTTGCCGTATACATGGCAACATTGGCACCCTCGGTGACTTTTTTCGACAGCGGAGAGTTTTTGACGGCAACCGTGTCACTCGGTTCTGCCCACTCGCCCGGCTACCCGCTTTTTCTGATGTATGCCAAGCCATTTACCTGGCTGCCGTTTGGTAACATTGCGTTCCGTATCAACATGGCGACGGCGTTTTCCTCATCACTGGCCTGCCTCGGTGTGTATCTCTTAACCTCTCGCCTGATTGGCAAAGAGCATCTGGTGGAAAACCGAACATTTTCGATGTTTGCGGTCAGGATGTCTGCTCTTTCGGCAGCCTGTCTCTTCTCAGTGACCCCACGACTCTGGCTGCAATCAAATCATGATAAGCCCTACCCGCTGCTGGCGTTTGTCAGCGCCGTCATTTTTTTTCTGCTCCTGCTCTGGCGGGAACAGTACGATCGTTCCGATGAGCGTCCCGCATACGTCTACGCCGCAACGTTCCTGGCAGGCATGGCAATGGCCTTGCACCAGACCGTTGTATTGCTGTTGCCGGCTTGGTTTGTGCTGATCATCCTGGCTGACTGGCGCATGGTTACCCGGGTAAAAGAGCTGGTTCTGGCAACTGCGTGTGCGATGTTCGGTTTTTCAGTGCACCTCTATCTCCCCCTGCGGGCAACTCAAAATCCGCTGCTCAACTGGGGGGACCCCAAGTCGGTTACTCAGTTTCTGTGGCATTTTCTGCGTAGAGGCTATCCTTCTGAACCGCATCAGCGCACAGCTGGACTGGTTTGGGCACAGGTCAAGGCTTTCAATGTTGCCCATGAGTTCACCTGGCTGGGCGCTGCACTGGCTATTTTTGCCCTGATACGTCTCTGGAGGTATCGCAGGGATGTGGTGATTGCATACCTGATTGCAATTGTTACGTTTCTGGTGATTATTGTCGGGTATTTCGACACGCCTAATGAAATGATTTTTTTGACTGAAGAATTTTTTACACCATTGTATCTGGTGACGGCTGTGCTGGTTGGTGTCGGTTTGTACCATGTGCTGCTCTTTGCGGTGCGTTCGGCGCAGCTTCCTGAACAGTATGGGGCTCGAGTATACGGACTTGTGGCGCTGATGCTCTTTCTGCTGCCGATAACCTTATGCGCAAAAAACTATTATGAAAATGATCAGCATAACAACTATATAGCCTTTGATTACGCTACCAACTCACTTCGATCACTTCCCCGCAATGCGGTCATGTTTACCTGGGGAGACAGCGGAGCCTTTCCGCTCTGGTACCTGCAGGGTGTTGAGCGTATGCGCGAAGATGTGGATCTGCCCCATACGCCGCACCTTGTATTTGACTGGTATCTGGATTCCATGCCCCGGCTCTTCAAGGACAGCCGTCTGCGAACGTTTGATGTCCAGTCAGCGGGGCCGGAGACTGCATTACGCATTGCCATGGGCGACATTTTTGGAAAGAGGCCAACCTATATCGATTTTTCAACACGCTATTCAGTCGAGTTTTCAGACTATATTCCGGTGCAAACAGGTATTATCTACCGTATCAGGAGCAGAAACGAACCGACCGGTCTGCCTGATACCTCAATGTGGGATAACTATAACAACCGCGGCATTCTGGAAAAAATATCGTTCCTTGACCTTGATACCGGTAAGGCTATCCTGATCTATGCCAACAGTTATCTGGAAGCGGGTGAATTTCTCATGAGTATTGGTCATATGCGAGATGGCATGCTGATGCTCGACAAGGCTGAAAAAATTTCTCCCGAGATGAAAGTGTCCGCACAGCAGGTGCGGCTCCGCTATCATGGCGAAAGGTGACACCATGAGGAATGTGACGGGAAATACAAAAATACTTGCCATTATCGGCCATCCGGTGGGACATTCGCTTTCCCCTGTGATGCAGAACACAGCTCTGGCTGCCTGTGGCCTGGATTATATCTACGTCCCCTTTGATGTGGCTCCCGACCGTCTTGCCACTTCCGTCAGCGGGTTGCGCGCCCTGGGCGTTTCAGGATTTAATGTCACAATCCCCCACAAGGTGGAGATCATGGCTCATTTGGATGCCCTGGACGAGAGCGCGGAGAGTGCGGGCGCCGTCAATACGGTTTGCAACATTGATGGCAAACTGATCGGCCATAATACGGATGGAGACGGTTTTGTCCGCTCACTGAAGGATGACCTCGGTTTCGTACCGGGCAGGGGAACAATTATCCTGGCTGGGGCCGGTGGCGCTGCACGCGGCGCATTGGCTGCCCTCTGCCGAGCAGGTGCAAACCGTATTGTGATAGTCAACCGCAGCCTGGACAGGGCGCAGAAACTCTCTGCAGTGCTCGGTGAACGGTATCGATCAACCGAAATCATTTCGGTTGCCATGTGCGAATCCATCACACCGTATTTGAGGGAAGCGGCGCTGTTTGTTAATACCACCTCCCTCGGTATGCAGCAGGAAAGAATTCCGTTTGTGTTTCCAACAGAAATGCCGTCACATGCGAAAGTGTATGATATGGTCTATTCTCCCCAGGTTACACCACTCCTGCGTGACGCTGCTGCGCACGGCCTCGACTGTGCGAACGGTCTCGGTATGCTTGCCGGCCAAGGCGAACTGGCTTTCAGGATCTGGACCGGTGTTGCCCCTCCTGCAGGCGTCATGAAAGGCGTACTCGCAAGTATTTGTATTGCTTAACAATAACTTGACATACCGACCTATTCCGCATACTATCTGACAAATCTTTTTTAGGGAGAGGCTTTTATGCAGTCGAGCAGGCTGGGAGAAATCCTGGTTACCAATAATCTGATCACCAGGGAACAGCTTGACAAGGCTCTTGATGAACAGAAAATGTCAGGTGGCCAGGCTCGTCTTGGCTCGATTCTGATCAAGCAAAAGCTGCTCAACGAACAGGATCTTACCTCGTTTCTCTCCAAGCAGTACGGCGTTCCCACGGTTAACCTTTCAGATTTTGACATTGATCCAGCCGTTACCAAAACTATCCAGGCCGAGGTTGTCCAGAAATATCAGCTGGTGCCCATTAACCGGGCAGGGTCGACGTTGATTGTTGCGGTGACAGATCCATCCAACCTGTTTGCCATTGAAGATATCAAGTTCATGACCGGCTATAACGTGGAAATGGTTGTAGCTTCTGAAAGTGATATCAAAATGGCCATTGACAAGTATTACGACCAATCGGCTTCCCTGGCCGATGTCATGGGAGACATGGATCTTGAGGATCTGGAGGTTGTTGATATCGAGGAGGAAATCGATATTTCCTCCATGGAACGGGCTACGGAAGATGCGCCTGTAGTCAGGATGGTAAACGCCATTTTGCAGGATGCCATCAAGAAAAAAGCCAGCGATATACATATTGAGCCCTACGAGAAGCTCTTCAGGGTACGTTATCGAATCGACGGTGTCTTATACGAGGCGATGAAACCGCCACTGAAGCTTAAGAACGCCATCACTTCACGCATCAAGATCATGGCTGAACTGGATATAGCCGAACGACGGCTTCCCCAGGACGGCCGTATAAAGATCAAACTCGGTGGTGGTCGGGATATGGACTTCCGTGTTTCTGTGCTGCCAACCCTGTTTGGTGAGAAAATTTGTCTCCGCCTGCTTGACAAGAGCAGTCTGCAGACTGATCTGACCAAGCTGGGCTATGAACCCGAGGCGCTTGAAGCTTTTCAACGCGAGATCCACAAGCCATTCGGCATGGTGCTCGTGACCGGTCCGACCGGCAGCGGCAAAACGGTTTCACTGTACTCTGCCATTGCGGAGTTGAACAAGGTTTCGGAAAACATTTCTACCGCTGAAGATCCGGTTGAGTTCAACTTCGCCGGCATCAACCAGGTTCAGATGCATGAAGACATCGGACTCAACTTTGCCGCTGCATTGCGCTCTTTTTTACGACAGGATCCCGACATCATCATGATCGGTGAGATACGCGACTTTGAAACAGCCGAGATTGCCGTAAAAGCAGCTCTTACCGGCCATTTGGTGCTTTCTACGCTTCATACCAACGATGCGCCTGCCACCATAAATCGTCTGCTTAATATGGGAATAGAACCGTTTCTTGTCTCGTCGGCGGTCAATCTGATTACCGCCCAGCGACTTGCGCGTCGCGTCTGTGTCGAATGCAAGGAGCCGGAAACCATCCCGGTTCAGGCGTTGATTGATGCGGGTGTTCCTCCCGATGAAGCCCCAGGTTATATCTGCTACCGCGGAAAGGGATGTGCTCTTTGCAATGGAACCGGTTACAAGGGCAGGGTCGGCTTTTATCAGGTGATGCCGATGCTGGATGAAATCCGGGAACTTATTCTAAATGGCGCCAATACCGCCGAGATCAAACGGGAGTCAATGCGGTTGGGAATTAAAACCATGCGCCAATCCGGTCTCACCAAGCTCAAGGAGGGTGTTACCTCCTTTGAAGAAGTTCTGCGGGTCACGATTGCCGACACCTAGAGAGGTACTACTCCATGCTCAATCTTCATCAGTTGCTCAAAACGCTCGTTGAGTCAAACGGTTCCGACCTGCACATCACCACAAATTCACCACCGCAGATCCGAGTAGACGGGAAGTTGATGCCGCTGGATTTCCCCCCACTCAATCAGGTGGACACCAAACAGCTCTGTTACAGTGTGCTTACGGACACTCAAAAACATAAATTTGAAGAAGAAAATGAGTTGGACCTCTCCTTTGGTGTCAAAGGACTCTCACGTTTCAGGGGCAATGTTTTTATTCAACGTGGAGCCGTGGCAGGTGTTTTTCGTGTCATTCCCTACAAGATCCTCTCCTTTGAAGAACTTGGCCTCCCGCCGATTGTTGCAGAGCTTGCCGCAAAACCGCGCGGCCTGATCCTGGTTACCGGCCCGACCGGTAGTGGTAAATCCACCACCCTGGCCTCAATCATCGACTATATCAATATAAACCGTCGCGAGCACATCGTTACCATTGAAGATCCAATCGAGTATCTTCATCCCCACAAGGGATGTGTTGTGAACCAGCGTGAGGTTGGCGCCGACACCAAGGGTTTCAAGAATGCCCTCAAATACGTGCTGCGCCAGGACCCGGATGTTGTTCTGGTGGGTGAGTTGCGTGACCTGGAAACCATAGAAGCCGCGTTGACCCTCTCCGAAACCGGCCACCTCTGTTTGGCAACCCTGCATACCAACTCCTGCGTCCAGACCATCAATCGTGTGGTTGATGTATTTCCACCCCATCAACAGACCCAGATCAGGGCACAACTTTCCTTTGTTCTCGAGGGTGTTCTTTCCCAGATGCTGATACCGCGGACAAATGCCAAAGGACGGTCGCTCGTATTGGAAATCATGGTACCCAATGCGGCCATTCGAAACCTGATCCGCGAGGACAAGATTCACCAGATCTACTCACAGATGCAGGTTGGGCAAGATAAATTCGGCATGTTGACCATGAATCAGTCACTGTTTACACTCTACCATCGACGGCAAATTTCAATGGAAGATGCCCTGGGGCGTTCGCAGGACCCGGAAGAACTGAAACAAATGATCAGCAATCCGACTGCAGGAATGCATATGCAGCGCCGTCCGCCGGCTCGATGAACTATGATAAAGGAGAAAACACATGCCGAAATATAACTGGGAAGCCCGCTCAAAAGCTGGTGGCGCACAGAAAGGTGTGATGGAAGCCGCCAGCGTTGCCATTGTTGAAGCTCAGCTAAAAAAATTCGGATTTTCCAATATCAGCATATCCGAGGCCGCCAAGGGGACGTCGTTTAAATTGCCCTCGTTTGGATCATCCGGCAAAGTCCAGACAAAAGAGCTGGTTGTATTTACCCGTCAGTTCGCAACCATGATCGATTCCGGACTCCCCCTGGTGCAGTGCCTCGAAATTCTTTCCAGTCAGCAGGAGAATAAAGCCTTCAAGGATATTCTCTACAAGGTCAAGGAAAGCGTGGAGAGCGGCTCCACTTTTGCCGATGCCCTTGCCAAACACCCCAAAGCCTTTGACCAACTCTTTGTCAACCTGGTGGCAGCTGGTGAAGTCGGCGGTATTCTTGATACGATTCTGCAGCGTCTGGCCGCCTACATAGAAAAAGCCATGAAGCTGAAAAAACAGATTAAGGGCGCCATGGTCTATCCGCTCACGATCATGTCCATTGCTGTTGTTGTTGTGGGGGTTATCCTGATTTTTGTTATTCCAACCTTTGCCAAGATGTTTGCCGATTTTGGAGGTGATCTTCCCGCACCAACAAAGCTAGTTATAGGACTCAGCAATTTTCTGACACGCTATATCATCGTCATTATTGCCGCCTTCTACGCACTTGGCTGGGCAATCAAAAGGTACTACAACACTCCCGGCGGACGGAAAAAAATCGATCGCATGGCTCTCAAAGCCCCCATAGCCGGCCCGCTGATCCGCAAGGTGGCGGTGGCCAAGTTCACCCGTACGCTTGGCACCATGGTCAGTTCCGGGGTGCCGATCATGGATGGCCTTGAAATTGTCGCCAAAACAGCAGGCAATAAAATAGTCGAAGAGGCAATCTATGGGGTCCGCCAGGCGATTTCCGAGGGAAAAACCATGGCGGAACCGCTGGCAGCCTGTGGTGTCTTTCCCCCCATGGTGGTGCAGATGATTGCTGTTGGTGTGGCTACCGGCGCCATGGATACGATGCTGAACAAGATCGCTGATTTTTACGATGATGAGGTTGATGACGCTGTTTCCGCCATGACCGCCATGATGGAGCCGCTGTTGATGGTTTTTCTGGGAACTGTCGTCGGCGGCCTGGTTGTGGCCATGTATCTGCCGATCTTCAAGCTGGCTGGGGCTGTTGCCGGATAAACCATGGGCCATGCACGGCAGCTGAGGCTCTTCATATATGCCAGAATCATTGTAACATTTCTGTTTCTGGTATTCACCGTTGCCCTGATTCTGAAAGAACCTGAAGCCATCGATGAACTGTCCACTAACGGGGTTGTTCGTCTGATGGCTTTTTCATTTCTCTTCTCCGTCATTTCGTTTCTGCTCTCAAAAAAAACCCGTTTTCAATTTTTTATCACCTATCTGCAGACCATCTGGGATCTCCTCTTTGTTACCGTGCTACTGCTGTTCACCGGAGGTGTGACCAGTCCCTATTCCTTTTTATATCTTCTCTCCATCATGAATGCCGGTGTGCTTCTGGGGCGTCGGGAAGCGTTTTACACCGCATCGCTGTGCGGGATTTTATATGGTACTATCATTGATTTTCAGTACTTCGGTTTTTTGGAACATATCGGTCTGAACCAGGTAGCTGCCCAGCAACTGGGGGCGATGCATATCCTGTACAACATTTTCATGAACCTGGTCGGCTTTTATCTGACCTGTTTTCTGACCGGGTATCTCTCCGAACTGGCGAAGCAGAACGCGGATGCGCTGGTAAAAAAGAGTGTCAATTATGATGAGCTGGAACGGCTCCATTCTACCATTGTTGCGAATGTGGAAAGTGGCTTGGTAACGGTGACACGGGACGGGAATATCCGGGTTTTCAATCCTTACGCCGAGGTGTTGACAGAAAAATCGCAGTCAGATGTGTATGATTTGCCACTCAACACTGTTTTTCCTGCCATGGCAGAGGCATTGGGTGACCTGAGCAGGGGAGCAAACGGGGAATTTTCCTGGTCGATTCCGAATAAGCCATCCTTGATTCTGGGCTACAGCACCGTACCCTTCATGGATGCCCATGGTGATCAGGTGGGTGCGATAATCAATTTCAAGGACCTTACCGTAAAGAAACAGATGGAGGAGACACTCAAGCGCAGCGACAAGTTGGCCGTTCTTGGAGAGTTGGCCGCGCGCATGGCCCATGAAATTCGTAACCCCCTGGCAGCTATGAGTGGGTCGGTGCAGCTATTGGCTGATCACGGCACGATTGCGGAAAACGATCAGCGGTTGTTGACAATTATACTCAGGGAAACAGAGCGTTTGAATTCGTTGATTACCAATTTCCTGACATATGCCCGCCCGGTCGCCCCCCATAAGGAGCGGTTGGATCTGCATTCTTTTGTCGAAGATATTCGCATGTTGACGTCCTCTGACCGCCGATTTACCGGTATCACCCTGACCAACCGTGTACCGGAAGAAATGGTCATTCGCGCTGATGCAAACCAGATGCGGCAAGTTCTGATTAACCTATTGAACAATGCTGCCGAGGCAATACAAGAGACGGGTGTCATATCGATTGGGGCGCATTATGCTCAGGAAGCCACACCCTTGCATGCCAGGGAGGAATATGCTGTTATTACCGTCAGTGACACCGGTTCCGGAATCCCGAAGGAAGCGGTTGCACATCTGTTTGAACCGTTCTGGACAACAAAAAATGCCGGAACCGGCTTGGGGTTAGCAATCACCTACCGGATTATCGAAGAACATGGTGGCACGATCAGGGCTGAATCACCATCCGATGGGGGTTGCTGCATAACCATTACGCTTCCGAAATAACATGCGTATTCCTTTTGCGTATAGTACGAGAAATCTCTGCACAAGACGTTTGACAACATTTTTGACCGCATCTGGCATGGCCCTGGTGGTCTTTGTGTTTGCTTCCATTCTGATGTTATCCGCCGGATTAAAAAAGACGCTGGTGGAAACCGGCTCAGAAGACAATGTGATCGTTACCCGTAAGGCGGCCAACTCCGAGGTGCAAAGCGGAGTGGAGCGTCAGCAGGCCGCTATTGTGGAGAGTGTGGCGGGCATTGCAACCGGGACTGACGGTGCAGCACTCTTGGCGAAGGAACTGGTGGTGTTGATCAGCCTCAGCAAGCGGGGCAGTGATAAACCATCCAATGTTGTTATCAGGGGAATCGGAAAAACCTCACTCCAATTGCGGCCGCAGGTTCACCTTGTTGAGGGGCGCATGCCCCGTGTCGGGGCGGCTGAAATCATGGCAGGGAGAAGCATTTCCACTCGATTCAAGGGGGGCGGCATCGGGGAACGATTGCACTTTGGTATGACTGATTGGACCGTGGTCGGTGTGTTTGACGCGGGCGCCACCGGCTTCAATTCCGAGTTGTGGGGAGATGCCGATCAGTTGATGCAGGCCTTCCGGCGTCCGGTCTATTCGTCGGTTACCTTCAGGCTGAATAATACGGGTGCTTTTCAGAAGATTAAGGAGTCACTCGAAGGTGATCCGCGTCTGACGCTGGATGTACGCAGGGAAACCGACTACTACCGCGATCAATCGGAGGCCATGGCCAAATTCCTGCGCATTCTGGGGATGTCGCTGACGATTATTTTTTCGCTGGGGGCCATAATCGGCGCCATGATTACCATGTACGCCGCAGTTGCAAACCGTGTCGGGGAAATCGGAACTTTGCGCGCACTTGGTTTTCCACGCAACAGCATCATGACTGCATTCCTGATGGAAGCCCTGCTGCTCGGTCTGGTCGGCGGGGTTAGCGGTCTGTTCTTTGCCTCGTTCATGCAGCTGATTACCATTTCAACCATGAACTGGCAGACCTTTTCCGAATTGGCATTTTCATTTACCCTTACCTGGGAAATTGTTGTACAGTCAATAATTTTTGCATTGATCATGGGTTTTGTTGGTGGTGTGATTCCTGCGATTCGCGCCGGACGTCTCAAAATTGTGGATGCATTGCGTGAAACCTGAAGCGCGAATGGAGATTGGAAGATGGGTCAGCTTTTTGTAAGAAAACATTTCCTGCTGGTTGTTTTGGCGGTGGTGTCGTCACTTCTGTACCTGGTTGACTACGCCATGCTCGGCAGTGTGCGCGAGGTCGTGGTCGGGTTTCTCGGAAATCTGGCTTTTTTGCCGGTCTATGTCATTTTTGTAGCAGTGATGTTTGAACAGATTTCGCGTGAACGTGAGCGTCAGGCAATCATGAGCAAAATGAATATGGTGATTGGTGTTTTTTTTAGTGAAGTAGGCAACCGCCTGCTCAGGGAACTGTCGGCCTATGTGGTCATGTGCGACAACATTCGCAGGGAATTACGGGTGACACCCCAATGGAAGGATACCGACTTTCGTAAGGCTTTGGTATTTTTGAATTCAAACGATCCGAAGATTGAGTGCGCCCAGTGTAACAAACAGGCCTTAAAAGAGTTCCTGCTTTCAAAACGGAGCTTTCTGGTGGGGTTGCTGGAAAATCAATCCCTGCTTGAGCATGATCAGTTTACCGATCTGCTCTGGGCGGTTTTTCACCTTGTGGAAGAGCTGGATGCCCGTGAATCACTGGAGAACATGCCGAAATCCGACATCGACCATATAAATGGTGACATAAAACGCGCCTTTGGTCATCTTTCGCGGGAGTGGGTTTCGTATATGAAGCATCTCAAGCAGGACTACCCCTATCTGTTTTCCCTCGCGGTTCGCCTGAATCCCATGGTGGATACACCTGATCCTCATGTGTATTGAATTTACGTGTGGGGCGTTTCGGCGATTGACAACCTTCCTGTTTGCCGGTATTGAACTAAGGTTACATACCACGTTAAGGAGATGTTATGGCAAGAGCAAAAGCGCGTCACATTTTGGTACCCACCGAGGAAGCATGTGAAAAACTAAAAAAAGAGATCGAGGGCGGCGCAGACTTTGCCGCATGTGCCCGGGAACACTCCCAGTGCCCCTCAGGGCGTCAGGGCGGAGATCTGGGTGAATTCGGGCCAGGTCAGATGGTAAAGGAATTTGATGAGGTTGTCTTCAGTGCGGAGGTTGGCAAGGTTCAGGGTCCTGTCAAGACCCAGTTCGGATACCATCTTGTTGAGGTTACCAGTCGGACAGCATAAACGTACTCCGGCGGGGAAACCCGCCAACCGTGTCTGACGGATTGTGCAGCACTCATTTAGTGCTTCTCCATGGAGAATATCTCCCGGAAGAGCTTTTGATCGGAGGAATGCATGGCAATAACCAAAAAGAAGGTGTTTTTGTCACTGATTCTGTTTGTGCTGTTTGTGATTGTCGCTTTTTCCGGCTACACGTGGCTTGCCCTGCACTGGAGCTTTTCCCGTGGTGAGCGGGTTGGATATGTGCAAAAAATCTCCCAAAAAGGGTGGCTGATCAACACCTGGGAGGGAGAGCTGCAGATGATGCCCGTGCCTGGTGCAATGCCCGATAAATTTGTGTTCAGTGTTCGGGGGGATGCCGTTGCCCAAAAGATAAATGGAACCGTGGGGAAAAAAGTGTCGCTCATGTATGAACAGCACAAGGGGGTACCAACGAATTTTTTTGGTGAAACCGAGTATTATGTCACGGATGTAAAAGTGCTCGAATAACATCTGTCCGCTGCCCGATGAAAACCGAATACCCACCTGAGAGCTCCTTGCGGATCGCACTCGGGTGGGTATTTTAGTTTGTCGTGTAGTGAATCTGCCGGATTGGTTCATTGCAGGCAGCGGAAGAGCCCCATGTTCCAGAAACAGTCACCGCAGGCAACTGTACCTGCATAGCAGTCCTGCTCGAAGTTTTCGTTGTAGGTGTACTCGCAGGGAACCAGGTTGCAGTTGGAACAGACCGGGTACTCCCTGCGCAGCACCTCCAGTCGATAGTCCCGGAAGAGCTGATTATTCCAGATGTCCCTGAGGCTGTTTTCGGCAAGATGACCGAAAACCCTGGGGACCACGTATTTTTTGCTTTTTGACGAGTAACAGCTGAACTGGTGCCAGAGGAAGTAACAGTTGTGCACTCCGCCATCCCACGAGATAAAGGCACTGCCCTTCTCGACAAAATCGCAGCTCCGGTAGCTCTTGGGAATGATGGCCGGCAGTCGCAGATCAAGCCCGGTTTCCCGTGCCACGGTCTGGGCCTCGGCAAAGATGGCGCTGATCTCCCCAAACCACTCTTCGTCACGTTGCAGAAGATTTTTCAGGTTGAAGAACAGGTCACGTGAGCGGGCCTCCATCTGCATCTCCCATACAAAATCCACCACCCGCTGGTCGTCGGGACTTCGCAGGTAGTTCAGCATCACCTTGAAGAAACGATGCAGATCAATCCCTTCCCGCGCTGCCCGTTCCTGCCAGGGCTTAAAAAAATCGAGCGCCTCTTCCGAGTTTGTTTCATAGGCAACACTTTCCTGATGTTCCTTTTCGTAGGGGAGCAGGTGGGAGACAATGGCAAATGTCACTCCTTTTGCGGTCGCCCAGCGCAGTGCCTCCGGCAACTCGCGGGCATTCTCGCGCATTACCACAAACTCGATACCGATCTCCAGC
>JACAAY010000005.1 GCA_013377095.1 Desulfuromonadales bacterium | reverse complement strand
CCATGGAACTCGATGTAATCAATGGGCAGGCTCTTGCGGTCAGGGCAGGGGAAGCGGTCCAGGCCATCGATGATCGGGCGGCGAATCTGCAGTTACCGCAGGTCTCGACCGCAACGCCTCACTCCGCTGCAAAGCGGCGGAAGAACCACCTCTTTATCCCTTCAACCGCCAGCAGGTAGGCCAGCAGCATAACCGTCAGGACCAGGAAAAAGAATGCCGGCGGCGCCACAAAACCGAGCTTTTTGCCAATGGGTGTGAACGGCAGCGCTGCCGCCACCCCTACCACCGACAGCGAACAGGCGATCAGCCAGGGGTTGGGGCGGCTTTTGAAGGGGTTCTTGCGGGTGCGGATGATGAAGATCACCAGCACCTGGGTTGCCATGGATTCGATGAACCAGCCGGTATGGAACAGCGCTTCACCGGCGTGGAAAACAGCCAGCATGATGTAGAAGGTGAGGAAGTCAAAGATCGAGCTGACCGGACCGATAACCAGCATGAAGTTGCGTATGAATTTCATGTCCCAGTGCCGGGGATGGCTCAGGTAATCGTCATCTACCCGGTCCAGCGGTATGGGCAGTTCGGAGATGTCATAAAGCAGGTTGTTGAGCAGGATTTGCACCGGCAGCATGGGGAGGAAAGGGAGAAAGAGCGAGGCTCCGGCCATGCTGAACATGTTGCCGAAATTGGAGCTGGTGCCCATCATGATGTATTTCATGATGTTGCCGAAGGTGCGCCGTCCCTCCAGAACCCCGGCGTGCAGAACCCCCAGGTCCTGCTCCATCAGGATCATGTCCGCCGCAGCTTTGGCCACGTCAACGGCGCTGTCCACCGAAATGCCCACATCGGCCGAATGGATCGACGGAGCGTCATTGATGCCGTCGCCTAGATAGCCCACCACATGGCCGCGCCGTTTCAGGGCCAGGATGATCCGGTTTTTCTGTGAAGGTGTGACGCGGCAGAAGAGATTGACCTGTTCCGCCCGCGCCGCCAGCGCCGAATCATCCAGCTGCTGGATCTCCGCTCCAGTCAGCACCCCGCTAACGGGAAGGCCGAGCTGGCCGAAGATATGCTTGGTCACCAGTTCGTTGTCGCCGGTGATGATCTTGACCGCGACCCGGTCGGCGGCAAGCCCTGCCAGGGCCGCCCTGGCACTCTGCTTGGGCGGATCGAGGAAAGCGGCAAAGCCCGCAAAGACCAGTTCCGCTTCATCACCCACCACGGCATGGGGATGGTCCATCCCCACCTGACGAGAGGCGATGCCCAGCACCCGGAAACCCTCGTTGCCGAGTGCCTCAAACTGCGCATTGATGCTCGCGCGCGCCGCCTCATCCATGGGAGACAGCACGGCTTGCCCATCAGCCTCGTAGCTGATTGACAGACGCAGGATATCTTCGGGAGCCCCTTTGACGACAAGCAGCCGAGTGGCGCCGTTGTCAAGCAGTACCGAAATTCGGCGACGCTCGAAGTCGAACTGTACTTCATCGATCTTCTTCCAGACGCTTGCATCGATCTCCGTGTGCTCCAGGATGGCGTCATCCATGGTGCTCTTTAAACCGGTTTCAAAAAAACTGTTGTAATAGGCCAGCTCAAGGACCCGCTGACTCTCCTTGCCCAGGGGATTCAAGTGCCGTTCCAGATGGATGCGGGCCTCGGTCAGGGTGCCGGTTTTGTCGGTGCAGAAAACATCCATGCTCCCCAGGTTCTGGATCGAGGCCAGCCGCTTCACGATCACTTTGCTGGCCGCCATGCGCATTGCGCCCCGCGACAGGGTCACGGAGACCACCATGGGCAGGAGTTCGGGGGTCAGGCCGACCGCCAGGGCCACGGCAAACAGGAAGGATTCCAGCCATGGACGGTGAAAATAGGCGTTGACCAGCAGGACGAACAGAACCATCAGTATCGTCATGCGCATAATCAGCAGCCCGAAACGACGGGTCCCCTGCTCAAAGTCGGTGGCTGGGGCCTTGGCAAGCAGGCTGTCGGCGATCTTACCCAGTTCCGTATTCTGCCCAGTGCGGCAGATCAATACTCTGGCCGAGCCGCTGATGACCGATGTCCCCATCAGCACCGTGTTGCCCGCGGCGAGAATGTCACTCTCTTCAGGTAATTCCCCCGCTGTTTTTTCCACCGGAAAAGCTTCCCCGGTCAGCAGGGCCTGGTTGACGAACAGGTCCTTTGCCTCCAAGAGTCGGCCATCACCCGGTACCATGTCTCCGGAGGCAAGTAGCGACACATCCCCCGGCACCAGTTCCGAAAGAGGGATTTCTTGTGTTTGTCCTTGCCGCACTACATTTCCCCGCACCGCCACCGATTGCCGCAGACGATCCGCAGCCTGACCGGCCCGATATTCCTGGACGAAATCGAGGGTCACACTGATCAGGACAATGGTTCCGATGATGAAGAAGCTGGTGGTGTCGCCGGTGAAGGCGGAGAGGGCGCTGGCTACCAGGAGGATGATGACCAGGGGATTCTTGAACTTGGTGAGAAACTGCAGGATCAGCGCTTTTTTGCGCTCCCCATGAATAAGATTGGGACCGTATCGGGCTAGGCGGAGGGCCGCCTCTGCGCTGGTCAATCCATCAGGGCTTGCCCCCAACTGTTCCAGAAATTCTGCAATGGGGAGCTTCCAGAAAGGTGACTCGGTTTTTGCGGCGGTTTTTGCCATAATACATTCCCTCCAACTCTGGGCTGGGTTCGTCACCTGTCTTGGGACAGCAGGTGCATCTGTGTGAGTTCCCACTCAGAGTTCGGAATCCGAATGCGACTGTCCATCCGTGAGCCGGATACCGCAAAGAGCAGGGCCAGCGGATGAAGCGTGAATCCGGCAAATACGACCTGCCCGATGTATCCGAACACCCCTATCTGATCAATGGATTTCCTGCCAGACCTGGCAGAAGCTTGACGATACCGCGGGTGAAAAACTCTACGGCAATTGCAGACAGCAGCAGTCCCATCAGCCGGCTGGCGATACTGAGTCCGATGGCACCGATAAAGCTTCCCCAGCGGGTGGCAGCACGCAGGATCAGCCAGGTGATCAGTGCCACCAGCAGGACGCAGACGATGATCAGCCCCTTATGCAACCAGCTTGGTGAAAGATGTGCGTAGATGATGACCGTGGAAATGCTTCCCGGCCCTGCCAGGAGCGGAACACTGAGCGGTACGACCGCGATACTCTTCATGTCCGCTGCCAATTCGGCTGTCTCTCCCTCCCTTTTGTTGCCGTACATCATGCCGATTGCCATCAAGAGCAGGAGTATGCTCCCTCCCACCTGAAACGATGCCACCGAGATCCCGAAAAATGACAGCAGCGCCTCTCCCAGCAATACGGTAACCGAAAGAATTGTTGCAACCGAAAGGCCGATGGTCAGGGCGATGTGTTTCCGTTCTTCATTCGTGGAGGCGCCGGATAACGCCAGGAACATGGGGATTACTCCCCAGGGATTGAGTATTGCCAGAAGGGCGGTGAAGATCTTCATGTATTCGGACCATTCCAGCATGGTATTTTCCTTTTCTTGAGCTATTTTTCTCCATAGTAGCATAACCGTTTGTGTTCATAACTCAAGTGATCTATCTGAGATCGGTTTAAAACGATCAAGATGATTCAGAAGATTCTCTCCAAGGTGTGTTCCTCTGAAGTGTAAATATTATCGACAAATAAAAAAAGGCGTTGCCGAAGCAACGCCCATTACATGATTATTTTATTGTATTGAATATTATGACTCTTTGTTCATCCTGCGCTTGCCGAAGATGGCAAGGCCAAACATGCCGAAACCGAGCAACGCCATGGTACCTGGTTCGGGGACAGGGGCCACATCACCAGAGATAAATTCCTGGTTTGATGCATAGGGGCCGGTAGGGGTATATATTCTTATTGAGCTGAAGTCGAAGAGTGAGGGGTTAATTAAAGCTGCCTGGCCCAACCAGTTGTTCACGGATGCTACATTTATCCCCGTCTGGTTTATGGCGCTGGGTGTAAATAAGGTCCATATTGCGAACTGGATTTCCCCGATCGTTGTTTTATCTGCCGTTAAATGAATCTGAGTGTTAAGCCAGGCAGCCTCCTGGTACTTCAAAAGCGCATTTATATCAGTTGCGAATCTTGCGCCTGTCAGACTCGAGGGTGTCAGGGATTCTAATGTGACTCCAAATCCTGGGTTAGGTACATATGTCATCGATTTAAAATCCACACAGGTAATACCGCCGGCGATGGTTTTTCCATCAAGGTTCGCGGCGATTGGCCCCGTGTACTCACCACCATAATAAGGCATACCGCTGACACCACCAGGTATGCTGATCGTATAGGCTGAGACAGCCATGGCCGAGACGAGTGAAAGTGCCAGAACCAAGCCGGCAATCATTATTTTTTTCATGATATATTCTCCTTTAAGAATTGAAATATGTATCAGTATTGCTAAAACTGTATTTTATTGAATACAAGCAAATTGAGTGCCAATGTGTAATATGTCGAAATTACAAGAAATAAATTGCATCCACGGTATGGAATTCTGTAGTGTAAAACTATCCGACAGGGGAGGCTTCCGCGCCGGGCGCGTGAAAGTTTGGTTTTTCGGGTGGGGCCAGGGGTGGTGAGGGTGCAGGGATTGGGAAAAACAGTCTGAAACATTCGTTAGGTGTAACGTATATGCAATTCAGTCTGGTTAGATTCAGGAACTATCTTGCCCGCAGGTACTGGTTCGGCCAGGGGGCGTCCGCGTGCAGCGCCTGGGCGGCATGGAGCGGCCAGTAGGGGTCGCGCAGCATCTGCCGCGCCAGCAATACGGCGTCAGCCTGGCCGGTGGCAACTATCTGCTCTGCCTGGGCTGGGTCGGTGATGTAGCCGACCGCTCCACTGGCAATACCAACCTCGGCCCTGACTCTGGCGGCAAAAGGAACCTGGAAACCGGGGCCGAAGGGTATCGGTTCATCCGGTACCGCAAACCCCGAAGAACAGTCGATCAGATCCACCCCGATCTCTTTCAGCTGGCGGGCCAGAACCAACGATTGCTCAATATCCCATCCCCCCGCAACCCAGTCGGTGGCTGATATGCGGACAAAGAGCGGTAGTTCAGCCGGCCACTCAGATCGCACCGCCCGCGCCACCCTCAGGGGTAAACGGAGACGATTCTCCAGGCTTCCTCCGAAGTCGTCCTTCCGCTGGTTAACCAGGGGGGAGAGAAACTCATGCAGCAGGTAGCCGTGGGCCATATGCAGTTCAAGCACCTGGAATCCGGCGGCCAGCGCCCGATGAGCAGCTGCGCGGAACTGGTCTTCGATCAGATCCATCTCATCCGGTGTCAGGGCATGGGGAATGGGGTGACCCGTGTCAAAGGGGGCGGCGCTCGGCGAAAGCGTCTGCCAACCACACTCCTCCATCCCCAGGGGAGCACCTCCCCGCCAGGGTGGAGCACAGGACCCCTTGCGACCGGCATGGGCGATCTGGATTCCTGCCACGGCGCCGTTCTCCTGTATGAAGCGGGCAATGGGAGCAAACGCCACGGCGTGCGCATCGCTCCAGATGCCGCAGTCGCCCGGACTGATGCGCCCCTTGGGACTGATTGCGGTTGCCTCGACCATGACCAGTCCGGCGCCACCCACGGCACGGCTGCCGAGATGAACGAGATGCCAGTCAGTGGGCAAACCGTCGTGACTGGAATACTGGCACATGGGGGATACGAAAATCCGGTTGCGAAAGGTGATGGAGCGCAGGTCCATGGGTGAAAAGAGAATGCTCATATGCTATCTCCCTGTGTTGCGATCATCATTGGTTACTCATCTGGACAGCATCTGTTTCCGACGAGTACCTGAGCGATGTTACCACAGCTTATCTCCGTCTACAGCAGTCGATTCAAAAATCCCCTGATGCGTTCATTTTCCTGTCCCGCGCTGAAAAAATCCCGCGGTGTCCCTTCCGCCAGGAAACTGCCCGATTCCATGAACATGACCCGGTCGGCCAGTTCTCGGGCAAAACCCATGTGGTGGGTGACGATCAGCATGGTCATGCCTTCGTCGGCCAGTGCGTGGATGGTGTCGAAAACCTCACCCACCAGTTCCGGGTCCAGGGCGGAGGTCGGTTCGTCAAACAGCATCACCTTGGGCTGCATGGCCAGTGCCCGGGCGATGGCAACCCGCTGTTTCTGGCCACCGGAGAGGGTGGCCGGAAACACGTCCCGCTTGTCCGAGAGTCCGACCTTATCCAGGATCTTCAACGCGATTTCTCGGCACTCCTCCGGCCGCTTCTTCTGAACGGTCAGGGGGCCTTCCATGACATTGCCCAGTACGGTCATGTGGGGGAACAGGTTGAAGTTCTGGAAAACCATGCCGATCTCGGCCCGCAGGGCGCAGATGTTGTGCAGCGTGTCCAGATGCCGTTTGCCGTGGCGAGTGACATAGCCGACTTCGCGCCCTTCGAAGTGGATGCTGCCTTCGTCGATCTCCTCCAGAAGGTTGATGGAGCGCAGCAGGGTTGATTTACCGGAACCGGACGGTCCGATAATGACCAGCTTTTCGCCAGGATGGATTTCAAGGTTAACCTTGTTGACGGCGGTCAGGCTCTTGAATCGCTTGGTGATATTCTCCAGTTTGATCAGCGGTTGACTAACGGTGTTCATAGATGCCTGCCCGGTATTCTATTTTCTCGAAGATAAAGGTAAAGATGCTGGTCAACACCAGGTAAATGCCCGCTGCCAGGGCCAGGGCCGTGATGTTGAAGTAGGCGTTGAAGAGCTGGTCGGCGGAACGCATCAGTTCGACCATGGCAATGGTTGATACCAGCGCCGTGTCCTTGATCAGGGCGATGAATTCGTTCCCTACCGGCGGCATCAGCCGCTTGTAGGTCTGGGGGATGATCACCCGGCGCATGGCCTGTCCGTAGGTCATGCCGATGGCCTTGGCCGCTTCCATCTGCCCCTGTTCGATACTCTGGATAGCCCCGCGGATGATTTCACCCAGGTAGGCCGAGTAATTCAGTCCCAGGCCGATGACCGCGGCGGTCAGGGGGGGCAGGGTGATGCCGAAGGCCGGCAGGCCGTAGTAGATGAAGAACAGCTGCAGCAGCAGCGGTGTACCGCGGAAAAACCAGATCACGAACCAGCACAGCGCCGAGAGCGGCTTGAAGGCGCTGATACGGCCGAGGGCGACCAGCAGTCCCCCCAGCGGTGAAACCAGCATGGTGCAGAGCACCAGCAGCAGCGTCATGCAGGTGCCTTTGAGCAGTGACGGCAGGAAACGGCGGCAATCGTTGAACACTGACAGCCAGTGCGGCTGGCGCTGCTGCTTGACGGCTGCGGCAAAGTTGCGCGCTTCGCTGTTGTCAGGATAAATGGAAAGGATCTCCTGGTTGGCAGCCAGTGCTTTTTCCAGGTCGTCCTGTGACGCGTAGATCCGGGCAATCTGCATCCGGCTGGCAACAAAGGCGCTGGCGTCTCCGCCCGCAGTCGGGGGAGGAATCGTCTTGAAAAGAGCGATGGCGCCCGGCAGGTCGCCCTGACCCATCAGATCGTTTGCCCGGCGGGAGATCTGTTCAAAATCAATCCCAGCCAGACAGGTCCCGGCCAGCAGCCATAAAAAAAGCAGGGCCATGGCGGCCCTGCGGATCAAATATTTCATCGTATCGTTCATGTTCTAGAATTTCTTGGGGTTGGTGATGTCTTCGGCGAACCATTTTTTGGAAATTTTTTTCATGGTGCCGTCCTTGACCATCTTGTCCAGGGTCAGCTGAACCTTTTCACGAAGATCCCTGTCGTCCTTGCGGAAACCGATGCCGAACGGTTCCTTGCTGATCATGCCAGGCACGGTTTTGAATTTGCCGGGGCGTTTGGCGATGAAGTCGCGGCCGGTGACGTTGTCGATCACCACCACGTCAATGCGACCGGCTTCCAAATCAAGCAGCGCCTTGGGGTAGTCCTCGTACTCTTTCAGTGCGGCTGGTGCGGTGGGCAGTTTCTTGACCGCCTCCAGACCGGAAGAACCTTTCTGGGTACCAACCCTGACGCCCTTCAGGTCACTGAGACCCTTGAAGCGCTTTTCCTTGAAGTTGATCACTGCGATCTGGCCATCCATGACGTAGGGCTTGGTGAAGGCGACTTCCTTGGCGCGCGCCTCGGTAATGGTCATGCCGTTCCAGATGCAGTCGAATTTCTTGGCGTTCAGCGAGTGGATCACGCCGTCCCAGGCGGTTGGCTGCCACTCTATCTTGATGGCCAGGCGTTTGCCGACCTCTTCGGCGGCATCAATATCAAATCCGACCAGCTTGCCGTCAGCCTGACGAAAGCCCATGGGGGGAAACGAGTCGTCAAGTCCGATCATCAGCTTGCCGTTCTTCTTGACCTGATCCCAGGAACCGTCGCTGGCAAAGGCGCTGACGGCATACAGGGGCAGGAGGATACACGCGCACAGCACAAGCATTTTTTTCATTTCGATCTCCTTGATCATTTAATGAAACTTTCGGCGGATTGTTTCAGAAAAGAACGTTTCCGTCAAGCTGATAGAGGCGTTCGGCGACGCTTTTTACTCCCCATCCGCAACTTGGAAAAATGATGATTTTGCTGCAAACTGCGGTTTGTTACCCGAATAGTATGTGCTATACGTAATGAGCAGTTATTTTGTTGATCTGAAAGGAGCAGCACAGATGAAAAGCGTGTTCTCGCTGTACCGGATTGGTGTGATGTGCATGCTGGTGGCAACCTGTTGTCTGCTGGTGACCGGTTGCCAGGACAAGGGCAAGCCGGTGGCCAAGGACAGTCTGACAATCGGCATGGAGCTGGCCTATCCTCCTTTTGAAATGACCGATGAACAGGGTGCCCCCAAGGGTGTCAGTGTTGATCTGGCCAACGAGCTGGGAAAGTCGCTGGGGAAAAAGGTCGTCATCCAGAATACCGCTTTTGACGGTCTGATTCCGGCACTCAAGACCGGCAAGATCGACCTGATCATCTCCTCCATGACCATCACCGATGAGCGCAAACAGTCCATCGATTTCTCGGACCCCTACCTGTCCACCGGACTCTGCCTGCTGGTGGCTAAGCAATCGCCGGTAAAATCCATTGATGATCTGGACAAGCCGGGCGTCACCGTGGCGGTTAAAAAGGGGACAACCGGACATACCTACGCATCCAGGAATATAAAACATGCCAGGTTGCTGGTGCTTGACAAGGAAGCCGCCGCTGTGCTGGAGGTTGTGCAGGGCAAGGCCGATGTCTTCATCTACGACCAGATGTCCACCTATCAGAACTGGAAGAAGAATAAAGATACCACCCGCGCACTGCTGAACCCCTTTCAAAAGGAGCAGTGGGGCATTGCCCTGCGTAAGGGTGACGACCAGCTCAAAAGCCAGATCAACCACTTTCTAAGAACCTTCCGTGAACAGGGCGGTTTTGAACGTCTGGGCGATGCCCACCTGAAGGAGCAGAAAGAAGTCTTCAAGGAGTTCAAGTATCCTTTTTACTTTTAACAACAGACTTCGCCCTCTTTTCTTCATGACCCGTGACGGTCATGGCGACCGGGTGACAACCCTGGCTGCGGTCACCAGCTGGCTCGTGGTCTTTCTCGCCCTGAGTCTGGGCTGCTGGTTCGTCTTCAGTCAGGTAAAATTCTCCTGGGGCTGGCAGGCGGTCTATGCCTACCGCACCAAGTTCGTCAATGGCTGGCTGATGACGATTGCCGTCTCGGCCGCTGCCATGGTCCTGAGCCTGCTGATCGGTCTGCTGACCGCGCTGGCGCAGCGGGCCCCGTTTTTGCCGCTGCGTTACCTGTCACGGATCTATATGGAAATCATCAGAGGCACCCCCCTGCTGGTACAGATCCTGATATTCTTCTATGTGGTAGCTGACGCCTTCGGCGTCAACAACCGCTATGTGGTCGGTATCGTTATCCTGGCCATGTTCTCCGGCGCCTATATCTCCGAGATCATCCGGGCCGGTATTGAAAGCATAAGTGAATCCCAGCTTGAGTCGGCCCGCGCCATCGGTTTCACCCGCCTGCAGATCTACCGTTACGTCATCTTTCCCCAGGTGGTTCGCCAGGTGTTGCCGCCCCTGGCAGGGCAATTCGCCTCGCTGATCAAGGATTCATCGCTGCTTTCGATCATTTCGGTCAACGAATTCACCCTCAACGCCCAGGAGGTGAACTCCTTCACCTTCAGCACCCTGGAAAGTTACCTGCCCCTGGCAATCGGCTACCTGTTGCTGACTCTGCCCATCTCCCTCTGGACCAAACAACTGGAAAAAAAATATCGCTATGCGACTTGATCTTCTGGATATCAGAAAGAGATATGGCGAACATGTTGCCCTGGACGGCGTGACGCTTTCCCTGCCCGAGATGCGCACCCTGGCCTTAATGGGGCCTTCCGGCGGCGGAAAATCGACTCTGCTGCGGATCATCGCCGGTCTGGAAATTCCCGATGCAGGTTCGTTGGCCCTGGATGGGGATACTGTCCAGTCTGACGAGGAATATCTGCTCCCCTACCGGCGGCGCATCGGGGTTGTGTTCCAGTCCTTCAACCTGTTTCCCCACCTGACCGCCCTGGGAAACATCTCTCTGCCGCTGGAGAAGGTGCACGGCTATTCCCCTGATGACGCGGCAACCTATGCCATGCAGCTCCTGTCCCGGTTTCAGCTGGCAGGCCATGCCCTGAAAATACCGGCCCATCTGTCGGGAGGGCAGAAACAGCGGGTGGCCATTGCCCGGGCCGTGGCGATCAAGCCGCGCCTGCTGCTGTTCGACGAACCGACCTCGGCCCTGGATCCGGAAATGACCGTGGAGGTGCTGGATCTGATCTCGGAACTGCGTTCGGAGGGGAGGCCGATACTGATCGTTACCCACGAAATCGGGTTTGCCCGCAAGGTTGCTGATCAGGTTGTTTTTATCGATGGGGGCAGGGTGCTTGAGTACGGTGATGCGGCCGGTCTCTTTGAGAGTCCGGAGACGCCGGAGATGCGGGGGTTTCTTGACAAGGTGCTGCGCTACTAGACGTTCGACTCACCCAGAAGTTCATGGGCCAACTCACCCAGGGTTTTGATGCCTCGTTCTATCTGCTCATCCCAGCGCGCTGCTGACAGCCGGATGTGGTTGCTGTATTTGTGCGACAGGGAGAAGAGCGGGCCCGGCACGATGCCGATGCCGCACTCCAGTGCCCGGTGATACAGGCGGATGGCATCGGTTCCGACGGGCATCTCGACCCAGAGGATAAAGCCGCCCACTGGACGGGTCATGCGGGTACCTTCCGGGAAATGGCGGGCAATGGCCTCGGTCATCTGTGAAAGGTTGCGGGCATGGATACGACGGATGCTGCGCAGGTGATGATCGTAACCGCCGGTGGCCAGGAATTCCGCAATGGCCAGCTGCGTGGGCGAGGCGGTGGCAATGTTCATCATCATTTTCAGGCGCTCCATTTCTCCCTGAAAACGCCCGGCAATTGCCCAGCCGACTCGGTAGCCAGGGGCAATGGTTTTGGAAAATGACGAGCAGTAGATCACCAGACCGGAACTGTCGAATGACTTGGCGGTGCTGGGGCGCTCGTTGCCAAACACAAGATCCCCATAGATATCATCCTCGATCAGCGGAATGTCGTTGACAGTCAACAATTCCACCAGCTCCCGTTTACGCTCATCCGGCATCAGACTTCCCAGCGGATTACCAAAGTTTGAAATAACCAGGCAAGCGCTGATTTTGTTGTGCTCGATGGCATAACGCAACGCCTCGATGCTGATCCCCTCCCGTGGCGTTGAGGGAATCTCCAGGGCTTTCAGCCCCAGTTCGGCGATCATCTGCAGGAAGTTGAAATAAAAGGGGGACTCCACCGCAATGGTGTCGCCGGTTCGGCAGGTGGCCCGCAGGGCCAGCAGCACCGCTTCGACACAGCCGGAGGTGATCAGCACCTCGTCGGGAGCGGCGCTGATGCCGGCCATGATCACCCGCCGTGCTATCTGCACCCGCAGTCGCTCATATCCGGGAGCCATGTGGTACTGCACGCTCTGCTCGCCACCGCGCCTCAGTTCGCTGGCCATGATGCGGTTGAGCTTGTCGATGGGTAGATTGCGGGAGTCGGGGATGGCCCTGCCCAGGGGCAGGATGTCCCGGTTGGTCATGTCGCACATGACCTGGTGGCACAGGTCACTGATGGTGACCGTGGCTGGTGTGATCAATGAACGGGACTGCAGGTCCGGTTCGCGGATTTCGGGGACACGGCTGCGGACGTAATAGCCCGACTGGGGGCGGGCCTCGATCAGCCGCTGGTCTTCCAGCAGGGTATAGGCCTGCATGACCGTATTGATACTGACGTCAAAACGGCGGCTGAGCTGGCGGATGGACGGAACACGATCACCTGCCCGGAAGGTGCCCTGCTCGATCAGCCCGGATATCTCCAGCGCCACCTGCTCGTAGAGCAGTGATGAGCTGCCGTTTATCTTCTGCCCACTTATCATGGTCATAGCATACTCCCCGTCATCCTGGTCAGACAGATACAGTTACGGTTGTTTTGCATGGATACAGTCTGTATATCATCAAACTGTAATGGTTACAAAAGTGATTTCCTGTATCTGTTTTTTTTATCGGGACAGGCATAGAGTTATACCATCATGTAACAGGAGGGTATGGCCATGGAATGTTGTCTCGCAAAAGGTGAACTGATCAGACTGGACGGTGGGAAACGTGGTCTTCTGTTGAACTGTGTTATCGGTACGCTCTGGATCACCTTCGGTGATGGCGCCGATTATCTTGTGTCCGCCGGCAAACGTTTTGAAATACCTGCCGGACAGGTTGCCGTGGTTGAGGCACTGGCATCGACCGAACTGCGCCTGGGAGAAACAATGACAGCCACTGCCCGTCTTCATCGTCCCTTGACCGGTTTTGTCGCCTGTTAATGGTCTACATCACCAGTTTCAATCCCCCGTAGCAGACCATCCCCGCTATTACCGTACCGGCCAGCGAACGGGTTCTGAGGGCGAACAGCAGTGTCGGTATGGCAGCCAGCAGTTCCGGTTTTCCAAAACACAAGCTTCTCGGATTTGCAGAGGCAAAAAGTGTCGGCGCCAGCAGGGCGCTCAGAATTGCGGCCGGAATCAATTCCAGCCACTCGCAGAACCAGGCCGGCAAGCGCCTGCGGGAAAGGGCCACCAAAGGCAGCATGCGCGGCAGGTAGGTCACGGCTCCCATACAGAGTATCATAATGATAGAGTCGCGGCTGGTCATGGCAGCGGTTTCCGGTGTCGCAGCGTGCGTTTCAGGGTGAAGCCGGCTGTTGCGGCCAGGCAGGAGGCCATAATCACATAGGCGTTGCCCGGCAGCCACAGGTATGTCAGCACGGAGCAGAGAGCGGCGACCAGGGCCGTGGCGACGAATATGCTGCTGCGCAGCTGGAAGACCAGCAGGCAGATGAACATGCCGGTCAGGGCGTAATCGATGCCCAATGACCCGGCCGGAATGAACTGACCGGCATAGGCGCCGGCCAGGGTGCTGAAGAACCAGGTGGCATTGGCCGCCTGGTTGAGCACCAGGGCGCTGTGACGGTTCCAGCCACCCTGGTTGAAACGGGCCATGTTGACGGCAAAACTTTCATCGGTGACACCGTAGGCAAACAGTGCCAGAAACCGCCGTGAAACTGCGGGGAAGTGGACCGACAGGGCAGAACTCATCAACAGATGACGCAGGTTGACCATGAAGGTGGTGGTAACAATGGCGGCCAGGGAGGCTCCGCTGGCGATCATGGCCACGGCAATGAACTGGGATCCGCCGGCAAAGACCACCAGTGACATGAGTCCAATCTGCCAGGGAGCCAGTCCGCCCTTTTGAGCCAGCACACCCAGTGACAGCCCGATGGGGAAGTAGCCCAGGCAGATCGGCCAGGCTGCGCTAAGTCCTTTACGAATATTTTCGTGATCTCTTCTCACGGTTGAGTTCCTGATCCCGTCTGCGTGCGTTGTGCGTCCACTGCACGCCAGGCATCCCACGAGTAACAGACAAGCCCGCCCCAGATGCAGAGGAAACTCGTCAGATGTGTCGTTGAGAACGGTTCACCATACACAGCCACCGCCAGCAGGAAGTGCAGCGTCGGTGTGATGTACTGCAGAAAACCGATGGTTGCCAGTTTAAGTCTGCGTGCCGCAGCGGCAAACAACAGCAGCGGAACGGCGGTCACCACCCCGGCGGACATGAGCAGCAGATCCGTTCCGACTCCCCTTGACAGAAAAGCACCTTCCCCCCGTACGCCGATAACCAGCAGATACGCGCCGGCAATCGGCACCAGGATACAGGTCTCCACCGTTAATCCGGCCAGGGCATCGGTCCGCACCACCTTTCGCAGCAGTCCGTAGGAGCCGAAGGTCAAGGCCAGGATCAGGGCGCTCCAGGGGATACTGCCATAGCCGATCGCCAGGGTGATGACCCCGGCCGCTGCCATGAGCAGACTGATCAGCTGCAGGGGGCGCAGCTGCTCCTTGAGAAAGATCATACCCAACAGAACACTCACAAAAGGGGTAACAAAGTACCCCAGACTGGATTGCAGAACCTGTCCGTGGCCAACGACAATGATGAATACCAGCCAGTTGGTGGCGATCAGGATGGACGACGCAAGCAGGGTCAGTAGAGAGCGACGGTCTGTCACAGCCCGGCGGATGTCATCCCACCGGCCGGGTCGAAAGCTCAGCAGCATAAGAAAGATGACCGACCAGAGGATGCGGTGGGAAACGATCTGCAGCGAGGGGATTGTGCCGAAGGCCTTGAAATAGACCGGAAAGAAACCCCAGACCAGATAGGCGCACAAGCCGTAGAGCAGGCCTGTTCCCGCCTCCCCATGGGAAGAATGCGGTAGCGAAGCGGACGGTGTCACCGTTTATGAACCGAGGCACGGGTGAACAGGAACAGACCGGCGAAGATACAGCCGGCGCCGAACAGCTGCCGCCCGGTGGGGTACTCGTGGAGAAACACCGAGGCCCAGATGATTGCGCCCAGAGGCTCGCCCAGGACACTGACCGACACCACCGAGGCCTGGACGTAGCGCAGCACCCAGTTAAAGACGGTGTGTCCCAGAACGGTACAGACCAGTGCCAGCCCCAGAAACAGGAGCCAGTCAGTGGCAGGGTAGGGGTTGAACGGCGTCCGGCTTGCCAGGCTCGCCCCAACCAGCAGCAGGGCACTGCTGCCGTAGGTGAAAAAGGTATAGGCCGGCAGGTTGACCGTGCTCCTGAGCCGCCTGCCGATCAGGAGATAGCCGGACACGAATACGGCCGCTGCCAGGGCCAGCAGATCACCCCAGAAGGCACGCATGTCCAGCTGAAAATCGCTGGCGCCGATGATGAAGCTGCCGGTCAACGCCAGCGCCATGCCAAACAGGGCCGGGCGACTGATCCGCTCACGGAACAGAAGCCAGGAGCCGAGTACGACAAAGACCGGCTGGGTGGTAACCAGCACGACCGAGCTGGCCACACTGGTGTAGTTCAGGGAGGTGAACCAGGTAACGAAATGCAGTGCCAGACAGGCTCCACTGGCCGCTGCCAGGCCGCGCTCACGCCAGGGGAGCGAACGAAGATCATCAAAATTGCGTATCAGGGTGAAGGGGGCCAGCAGCAGGAAGGTGAACAGCAGGCGATAGGTGGCGATGATCATGGCCGGCGCCGTTGACAGACGGACAAAGAGCGCCGAGAAGGAGATGGCAAAAACCCCCACCAGCACCGCCAGGTAGGGGTTGACAATTGGTTTGTCGCGCATGGATTCAGTCCCCGGTTACTCGCCCAGGTAGGCCTTTCTCACCTCGGGGTTTTCTGCCAGTGCCGTGGCATCGCCGGAGAGCACAACCTCACCGGTTTCCAGCACATAGGCCCGGTGGGCGATGGAGAGTGCCATGGAGGCATTCTGTTCCACCAGCATGATGGTGGTGCCGGTTTTGTTGATCTCGACGACGATTTCGAAGATCTTCTCGACCAGCATGGGGGCCAGACCCATGGAGGGCTCGTCCAGCAGCAGCAGGCGCGGGTTTGACATCAGGGCCCGGCCCATGGCCAGCATCTGCTGTTCACCGCCGGAAAGGGTTCGTGCCGCCTGCTTGCGGCGTTCAGCCAGTCGCGGAAAGAGGGTAAAGGCCCTCTCGATGCCCTGGGTGACCTGCTGCTTGCCAGACAGGATGAAACCGCCCATCTCCAGGTTTTCCTGGACGCTCATGCGTGCAAACACGCGCCTCCCTTCCGGCACCTGGCTGATGCCCTTGCGGACGATCAGATGTGCAGCCATGCGGGTGATCTCCTGACCTTCGAATGACACGCTCCCGCTGGCCGCGGGAACGATACCGGAGATGGTGTTGAGGATGGTGGTTTTGCCGGCGCCATTGGCGCCGATCAGGGCGACGATCTCCCCCTGTTCCACGCGGCAGGAGACCTGGTGCAGGGCGCGGATGGCGCCATAGTTGACGGAAAGATTCTCGACGGCCAGCATCAGTGCGCGGCTCCTTTTCCCAGATAGGCCTCGATCACGGCCGGGTTGGCGCGGACCTCATCCGGACGCCCATCGGCGATCTTGCTGCCGTAATCCAGTACCGCGATCCGGTCGGAAAGACCCATCACAAATTTCATGTCATGTTCCACCAGAAAAACGGTCACTCCGTCGTCGCGGATGTTCCGCACCATGGTCAGCAGGGTCTGTTTCTCCTGGGGATTCATGCCGGCTGCCGGCTCATCCAGCAGGATCAGGGCCGGCTCAATGGCCAGGGCCCGGGCGATTTCCAGCCGGCGCTGCTCGCCGTAGGGCAGATTGCTGGCCAGTTCATAGGCTTTGTGGGCCAGATCGACTTTGGAGAGGCAATGGATGGCCAGTTCCAGCAGCCGTCCCTCTTCCCTGCGCACGGCCGGCAGGAACTGCAGCAGAGCGCCGCTCAGGTTCCAGTTTCCACGGGTATGGGCACCGATCAGAACATTGTCCAGCACGGTCTGTTCTCCAAACAGGCGGATGTTCTGGAAGGTGCGGCCGATGCCTTTGCCGGCGATGACATGGGGCTGCAGGCCGGCGATACTTTTATCCTTGAAGCTGATGCTCCCCTCGGTGGGTGGGTAGATACCGGTAATCAGATTGAAGATAGTGCTCTTGCCGGCGCCGTTGGGACCGATCAGGGCCAGGATCTCCCCCTCCCGTACTTCCAGGTTGACGCCGTTAACCGCTACCAGTCCGCCGAAACGGATGGTAGTGTTGTCCAGTTTGAGGAGTGCCATCACTGCTTCTCCTGTTTGCGGGAGGCTCCGCGAGGTTTTGCGCCCAGTTTGCGCAACACCAGCGCGGCAAAGTCAATCCCGCCCAGCAGACCGTTGGGGCGGAAGACCATCATGAACACCAGCAGCGCTCCGTACACCAGCATGCGATACTGCGACATGAAGCGCAGAAATTCGGGGGCGGCGGAAAGGAGCGAGGCGCCGAACACCGCGCCGGGAATGCTTCCCAGGCCACCCAGTACGATCATGCTGAGCATGTCGATGGATTTGAGAAAACCGAAGTCCGACGGGTTGATATACCCCAGGAAGTGTGCGTAAAGGCAGCCGCCGACTCCGGCCATGAAGGCGCTGACCGCAAAGGACTGGACCTTGTAGCGGGCGATGTTGATGCCCATGGATTCGGCTGCGATCTCGTCGTCACGGATGGCTTTGAGCGCCCGGCCAAAACGGGAGTTCTGGATGAAGGCCGAAGCGATAATAGTCAGGCAGACAACGATCAGTACGATCAGCGGCATGGGCAAAGCTGAGGTGGGTGTGGGGACGGTCAGTCCGAGGGCCTTGTTGGTTATCTCCAGGTTCAGGAAGACCACCTTGACGATTTCGGCAAACCCCAGGGTGCAGATGGCCAGGTAATCGCCGGTCAATCGCAGAATCGGCCAGCCGATGGCAGCGGACACGGCAGCGGTGATCAGCCCGCTCATCAGAATCGTCAGGTAAAAGGGGAGCCCGGTCTTGATGGTCAGCAGTGCCCCGGCAAAGGCGCCCACACTCATGAAGGCGGCATGGCCCAGGGAGAGCTGGCCGGTCAGGCCGGTGATGATGTTGAGCCCCAGCGCCAGGATGATGCCGATGCCGATATTCACCAGAATCTGCATGGTATAGGGATCGATGGAATTGAGCAGGTTCTGAAGCATTGCTTTATACCTTTTTCTGGATCTTCTGGCCCAGGAGTCCGGTGGGGCGCACCAGGAGGACCAGCACGAGAATGGCGAAGGCGATGGCGTCACGGTAGGAAGAGTAGCCCACGGCAACCCCAAAAACCTCGGCAACGCCCAGCAGGAGGCCGCCCAGCATGGCACCGGGGATTGACCCGATACCGCCCAGCACGGCGGCAGCAAATGCTTTCAGGCCAGCCATCAGACCCATGTTGAAGGAGACCGAGTTGAACAGCACTCCCACCAGCACTCCGCCGGCGGCAGCCAGGGCAGAACCGAGGGCAAAGGTGAATGAGATGACGAAATTGACGTTGATGCCCATCAGTGCGGCAGTGTTGTAGTCTTCCGACGTGGCGCGCATGGCCTTGCCGATCTTGGTTTTCTGGACGATGAACTCCAGGGCCAGCATCAGGAGCGCCGAGACGCCGATGATCAGGAGCTGCAGGGTGGAAATGTCGGCGTTGCCGATGTGGATCTGCTGGGATTGAAAGGCGCTGTCGGGAAAACCCTTGGCATTGGCGCCGAAAACCATCATTGCCAGTGAGGACAGGAAGATGGATACACCGATGGCCGAGATCAGGGCCGAGAGCCGTGATGATTTGCGCAGCGGACGGTAGGCGATGAACTCGATCACTACCCCCATGACCATGCAAAAGGCCATGGCGCAGGCCATGGCCAGGAAGAGGTTCAACTTGAAGTATCCCACCATCAGGAGCCCCACAAAGGCTCCGACCATGAATATTTCGCCATGGGCGAAGTTGATCAGGGTGATGATGCCGTAGACCATGGTGTAACCCAGGGCGATCAGGGCGTAGGTGCTGCCAAGCGCTATCCCGTTGATAAGCTGTTGCAAAAACATGGTGTCTACCCGCACTTGGTTCGAAAGTGGTTGAAAATACGAAATTTTTTCTTGATGGATTCGCTCGAAAAACCGTAATTTTTTACCATGGGAAACTGCATGTCTGCAAGCTAATTGTGTGACAGATTAAAACGAAATCTTCTCGACGGGGTTTCGTCATGCTATACCAGACCGGAAACCCGTATTTTTCAGGGCAGGAGCAGGCATTTTATGGTCCAGACTGAACAGCATCGTCTCCGGGGTTATTGCGCACTGGCTGCGGCCGCCTCCATCTGGGGCGGCATGTATGTGGTCAGCAAGTACGCCCTGGATTTTGTCCCCCCCTTTACGCTGCTCTGGCTGCGCTATGTCACCGGATTGTCTGTTCTCTATCCCCTGGCCGCGCGCCAGCGCTCGGCTCCCCTGACAGGGGAAGACCACCGCGCCTTTCTGTTGATCGGTTTTGTGGGCTATGTGGTTTCGGTGGGATTGCAGTTTGTCGGCACACGTCTTTCATCGGCCCACAACGGCGCCATCATTACCTCGGCCAGTCCGGCCTTTATCCTGCTGTTCGCCTGGTTGATGCTGGGGGAACGGCTGACCGCGCGCAAACTGTTTTCCGTGTTGCTGGCAACGGCGGGGGTGGTCATTGTGGTTGGCTGGGACTCCGCTACAGTTGGCGGCGTCTGGTCGTTAGTGGGCAACCTGGCCCTGGTGGGCGCCGCCATCACCTGGGCGCTCCTGTCGGTGCTGGCCCGAAGATACTCCTCCCGCCTCTCACCGCTTGTCATTACCGCCGGCGCCGTGTTCTGGGCAGCGATCATGACCACCCCGATCATGTGTGTTGAATGGCGCTTTCTGCCGGTGTCGGGGTTGGACAATCCGCTGCTGTGGTGTGCGGTTCTCTATCTGGGGGTGGTGGCAACGGCCGGAGCGTTCTATCTCTGGAACAAGGGGTTGAGCCTGGTGGAGGCCGGCACCGGTTCGGTTTTTTTCTTCCTGCAGCCGGTGGTGGGGGCGTTGCTGGGGTGGCTGGTGCTGGGGGAACAGCTGACACCTTCCTTTTTTACCGGCGGTGGCGTTATTTTGCTGGCGGTGCTGGTTGCATCGCTGCCATCCTCTTCCCGCGACAGATCTCTCTCTTCGAAATGAGGCCGGGTACGGCGGATCACGTACCCGGTCGGCAGACCTTCCTATTCCACCCAGTCATCATCTTCTTCAATCGGTGCAAATCCGCGCCTCATGGTGTTCTCGGTAACCACCCGCGGGTCCATGAAGTGCAGCAGGTAATCGGGACCACCGGCCTTGGTGCCGACACCGGACATGCGTGAGCCGCCGAATGGTTGTCGACCAACCAGGGCACCGGTATTGTTGCGGTTGATGTAGAGATTGCCGACGCGGAATTCGCGACGGGCCTTGTTCAGGTGTTCCGGGCTGCGGCTGAATATGCCGCCGGTCAGGGCGAAGCGGGTGTCGTTGGCCCAGGCAATGGCCTGATCGAAATCCTTGGCGCGCATGACCGCCAGCACCGGTCCGAAGATCTCTTCCTGGGCGATGCGATGCTGCGGGGTGATCATGCCGATGATGGTCAGCGGCACCCAGTACCCCTCGCCGGTGGGGACCGGGCTGGCATAGAGCAGCCGTCCCTCCTGTGTGCCAATTCCGATGTATTCCAGAATCGACTTCTGCGCCACCGCATCGGATACGGCGCCCATACTGTAGCGCGGGTCTTCAGCCGGACCGATCTGATAGACCTTGGCGGCATTGACCAGGCGCTCGACGAACTTGTCGTAGACCGCATCCAGCACGATTACCCGCGAGCAGGCCGAACATTTCTGCCCCTGAAAAGCGAAGGCGGAGTAGAGCACCTGTGGTACGGCTTCATCCAGGTCGGCATCGTCGTCGATGATGATGGCATTTTTTCCACCCATTTCGGCGATGATTTTCTTGACGTTGAGCTGTCCGGGATGGACCAGAGCGGCGCGTTCCATGATCCGCAGACCGGTTTCCACCGATCCGGTAAAGGCGATCAGGCTGATATCAGGATGGTCCACCAGAAAGTCGCCCATGACGCTCCCCTTGCCGGGAACATAATTGAACACGCCGCCCGGCAGGCCGGCTTCGCGGAAAATCTGCACCAGCTGGTGTCCGATGATGCCGGTGATAGTGGAGGGTTTGAAGATGACCGTGTTGCCGGTGACAATGGCGGCGGATGCCATGCCGAGGGCGATTGCCAGTGGAAAGTTCCAGGGTGCGATGACCGCCGCCACTCCCTTGGGTTCGTAGAAGTAGTGGTTCAGTTCACCCGGCGCATGGCCGACACGCCGGGGCGCGCCAAGCCGGATCATCTCGCGGGCATAGTATTCCAGAAAATCGATCGCCTCGGTCACGTCGGCATAGGCCTGGTCCCACTGTTTACCAATCTCCAGCACCTGCCAGGCGGCGAGCTCGAAGATACGTTTGCGGGTGATTTTGGCCGCCGTGAGCAGGTATTCGGCCCGATCGCGGGGCGCTGTGTCGCGCCAGGCCGGGAAAGCCGCCGTGGCAGCCTCGATGGCCATGGCTACCTCAGTCGTGCCGGCCTGGCAGACCTGTCCCAGGACCTCGGATGGTTTGGCCGGGTTGACGGACGAAACCGTTTCGCTGGTCATGACCTCCTTGCCGTTGATGAAGAGCGGACAGGTTATACCAAGCCGGGCGCGCACCTGGGTGATTGCAGCCGGAAAGTCGGCCCGATGATCGGGCCGGGTGAAATCCACCACCGGTTCGTTGCTAAAGCGGGGCAGGCCGTCGGGTTCATTGACACTTTTACGCGGTTTTTGAGCCAGCGTTGCCCGTAAACGGTCGGCGGTGACACGCGGGTCTTCCAGCAGTCGGTCGTGCTGGGAGTCCTCCGCGAAACTCTGGCGTAGAAATGATTCGTTAGCGGTGTTTTCCAGTAGGCGGCGAACCAGGTAGCCCATGCCGGGCACCATGTTGCCGTAGGGGCAGTAGAGCCGGATGCGTCCGGCCACCTTGAGAATACCCTTGCGAACCGGCTCGGCCATGCCGTAGAGCACCTGGAATTCATAACGAGATTCGGAAACATTCAGCTCCTGGGCAATTTCCATGACCGCGGAGATCGTGCGGATATTGTGGGAAGCGCAGGCAAAGTGACAGATCGGGTGGTTTTCCAGAATCTGGCGGGCCTGGCGCTCATAGGCGGCGTCGCTCTCGGCCTTGATGGTCCAGACCGGGATTTCCCAGCCGTTCTGCTTGGCCTTGACGGTTTCATAGTCCCAGTAGGCGCCCTTGACCAGACGAATGGAAATCCGCGTGTTGTTGTTCCTGGCCCACGCCAGCAGGTCGGCCAGATCCCTGTCGGTGTCCTTCAGGTAGGCTTGTAATACAATGCCGATCTGGTCATACTCCCTGTATTCCCGTTTCAGGCGGCGGTATACCTCCAGCGTTATATCCTTGAAGCGGTAGGACTCCATATCAATGCAGAGGAATCCACCCAGTTCCACCACCTTGGCGCAGATCCGGCGCATCCGGGCCAGTATGTTCTCTACGGAGCCCTCGAAATCCTGGGGATTTGCCAGGGCAAAAAGCGCTGTTGGTTTGACGGCAATATTGACCTTGGGGGCATGGCCCCAGTCCAGGTTCCGGTCGCCGCCGCTGCCGGGCAGCCCCTTCCACCCCTTTTGCTCTTTTTTCAGGCTTTCCAACACTTCCAGATAGGTGCTTACATAGAGTTCGGCCTCCTCTTCGGTCAGGGTTGCCTCCCCCAGTACGTCCACAACCGCAGCAAATCCCTCCCTGCGCAGCTTCTCGATGTTCCTGACCGCCTCTTTGGTGGTCTCGCCGACGATGAACTGGCGCGCCATTTCCTGGATATTGATCGCTATGAACTTGTTGAGCAGAGCGCCACCCAGCGAGCCAAGCATGCCAGCCATCTTTGCACCGGTGGAGAGCACCGGCGGCATATCCTTTTCTTCGCCGAAGTATTCACGGATATGATCGGTAAGAAGTTTTGCGGTGGTCAGCGACGGGAAGGCATCCACGAAACGAAACATCTGGATCTTGAACTGTTCGTTGCGCATGCTCCAGTCCATGACCTTGCCCATCCAGGCTCCTTTGTTGAAGAGCGATGGTTTTTCGCCCGAGACGGAGTCAAAAAAAAGCTTGCCGCGACTGATGATTCTCTCGTCAATCGATCTGTTTTCCATTGTGCTGCTCCTTTATATGCGGTGGATGAACGGACAGCGATATTCTCGTGTGAATCATCACTAAAATATAACAGCCCCCTTCCGGAATGAAAGGGGGCTGTTGCGTTACGCAGAGGGCGGGCAGCGGCTGCTATTCTGCCGACAGCAATGTCCGGTCGTTTTCAAAGGATTTATGGCGGATCTGGTGGAACTTCTCAACCAGCTTTTCAACGGTCAGCGCCCGTTTTTCCTCACCCTCCACATCAAATATGATCTCACCCTTGTCCATCATCAGCAGACGGTTGCCGAACTCGATGGCGTGGCTCATGTTGTGGGTGATCATCATGGAGGTGAGTTTGTACTCTTTGATGAATTTGTGGGTCAATTCCAGCACGATCTGGGCGTTCTTGGGGTCGAGCGCGGCAGTATGCTCGTCCAGCAGGATCAGGTCCGGTTTTGACAGGACCATCATCAGCAGGGTCAGGGCCTGGCGCTGCCCGCCGGAGAACATGGCCAGGTTTTCCTTCATGCGCTCCTCCAGCCCCATTTTCAGCTGGATCAGCTCACTCCTGAAGTAGTCCCGCATGCGGTTGTTCAGGCTGCGCTTCAGCCACTTGAACCCTTTTTTGTGGGTGATCATCATGTTGTCTTCCAGGCTCATGTTTGAGGCGGTGCCCAACAGCGGGTTCTGGAAGATGCGGCCGATATATTGGGCACGCTTGTACTCCGGTTCGCGGGTTATGTCACGGTCATTCAGGGAGATGGAGCCCTGGCTCGGAATGATCGTGCCGGCGATCAGGTTGAAGAGGGTGGATTTGCCGGCGCCGTTGCTGCCGATGACCGTGATGAAGTCACCCTCCCTGATTCTCAGGTTGATCGTGTTGATGGCCCGGTTCTCGTTGACCGTGCCGGGATTGAAGACCATGGAGACATTCTTGAGTGCGATCATTTGCTCACCATTGCCCTGACGGAGACCTTTTTCAATTTCTTGCTCTGGGTTACAACCAGCAGCACGATGATCAGCAGACCTTTGATCAGGTTGAGGTCATTGGGGGTCATCTCGATCAGGTAGCCGTAATAGCGCCCCAGGTACATGACACCGTGGAAAAGGATCGAGCCGGCAATGGCGCAGAAGGTCAGCACACTGATGCGATTGCTCTTCATGACCAGAAACTCACCGATCATAACTGAAGCCAGACCGGAGATGATGATTCCCTGACCGAGGCCAACATCGGCGAAACCAAGGTACTGCGCGGCGAATGCGCCGGATATGGCCACCAGGCCATTGGACAGACCGACGCCGATGGTTTTGAGGGTCTTGGGGTTGACCCCCTGGGAGATGACCATCTGCTCGTTGTTGCCCATGGCGCCCATGGTCATGCCCAGGTCGGTGCGGAAGAACAGATCAACCAGGATCTTGATCACAAGCACCACGATCAGAAAGAAGATCAACAGGATATACTCGTCCGGCAGGCTGCCGCTGAACTGTTCGGATACCTTGGACAGGATGGTTTCCTGTTTGAGAACCGGTACGTTGGCGCGGTTACCCAGGATGCGGATGTTGATCGAGTAGAGCATGGTCATGGTCAGGATGCCGGCCAGCAGATTGGGCACCCTGAGGTGATTATGAATCAGCGCCGTGGTCACGCCGGCCAGAACACCGCCAATGAACGCCACCAGCAGCGCCAGCCAGATGTTCGTACCCAGCAGGATACACTGGACCATTACGGCCGCCCCCAGGGGGAACGAACCGTCCACCGTCAGGTCGGGAAAATCCAGCACCCTGAAGGTGATAAACACCCCCAGAACCATGATTCCATATATCAATCCTTC
Source organism: Desulfuromonadales bacterium (assembly GCA_013377095.1). GTDB lineage: Bacteria > Desulfobacterota > Desulfuromonadia > Geobacterales > Pseudopelobacteraceae > Pseudopelobacter. The sequence goes on along the minus strand of JACAAY010000005.1, from coordinate 60,324 downwards.
TACCAGAATGCCTTCGATCATAACTGTGCCGTGTGTCCTTTATTTTTTCGTCAACTTACCGTTTTCAACGATCTTGTTGGCACTCTTGAGGATATCCTTGGGGATCACCAGCCCAAGCTTCCTGGCCACGTCCAGGTTGATCAGAAGATCGATATCGCTGGTCCTTGTCATGAACTGGGTCGGGATCTGCTCCGGCTTCTTGCCCTTCAGTATTTGAACAACCAGTTTGCCGGTGGCCCTGCCCATCTTGTAATAATCGAAGCCCCAGGCAGCCAGAACCGGGTAATTTTCCGCTGAACTCGGGTCGGCCGACATGATCGGAACCCTGGCTTTCATGGCCACGTCCGTAACTGCGCTCATGGCGGATACGACCGTGTTGTCGGTGCTGATGTAGAGCGCGTCAACTCGTCGGATGATGGCCTGGACCGCCTGTTTTACCTCGGAGGACTTGGAAACGGTGGTTTCCACAAATTCGATACCCAGTTCCTTGCAGGCCTGCTTGACTATGCCGGCCAGCACGACCGCATTTTCTTCGGAACTGGTATAGATGTGGCCAAGGCGTTTGACTTTCTTTACCTTGAGCAGCAGTTCGATCTGCTGTTTGACCGGGGTCATGTCGGACACGCCGGTGACATTTTTGTCACCCTTTTTGAGAGAGGAGACCAATCCGGCCTTGACCGGGTCGGTGACGGCGGCGAATACAATCGGAATGCCCTTGAGGGTGTTCACCAGCGCCTGGGAGGTGGGGGTGGCGACACCGACTGCCAGGGTTACCTTTTCCGATTGAAACTTGGTGGCGATGGAGGCAGCGGCATTGATGTCTCCGTTGGCGTTCTGCACATCATAGGCAGCATTTACCTTTGCAGAGGCCAGTTCGTCCTGTACGCCTTTTACAACGGCATCCAGGGCGGGGTGGGATACGATCTTGGATACACCGATCAGGACTTTTGCCGGGGCGGCAGCAAAAGCCGGTGAGAGCAGCACAAGGGAAACCAACAGAAAAGCAGTCACCAGACTCAACCATTTTTTCATCGTACGCCTCCTATAACCATTTCATGGGGATGTTCCGATCACTCTCCAAAGTCATCCGTGATGCGGTTGTGCGGCTGAAAACAGTACCATTCAGGACAAGCCAACGTCAACGTGTTTACCTGTTTTGGTGGAAGTTCCGTGATGGAATGTAACGCAATGGCATCAGATCGATCTTTTGTCGATTTTTTCATTTACGGATACAAGCATGGTTAGGTATAACTTGTTCCAGCCGTTCGACTCTTTCCTAAGGAGTACCTATGCCCAGCATCCTGCTTGCCCTTTTGACGGCCTTTCTGCTCATTGCCGCGCCGATCGTTTCCCCGGCAGCACCACTGAAAACATACGTCACCGAATTCAGCGTGACTGGAGCGTCGAATAAGGATGAACTCAAGCTGACGCTGCAGGGGTTGCTGGCCTCGCGCCTGAATCCGAACCAGGTGCAGTTGCTCGAGAAACCGGACAAGGCCGAATTGCTGCTGGCCGGCAGTTATGCCCTGTTTGGGAAAATGTTCAGTATCGATGTGCTTATTAAAAACTCGCTCAACGGCTCCCTGACCAAAGTATTTGAACAGGGCGAGGGGCAGGATGACATGATTCCGGCTTTCGGTCGTCTGGCCCAGAAGCTCGATCGCGAGCTTGCCAAGACTCAGGCCGCGGTTACCGCGCCCCCGCTCCCGGTTTCTCCAGCCGTTCCCGTGCCTGTGGCAGCTCAACCCGTGCCCCCCGCAACTGCCTACAAGGTTGATGTCCCGGTCGCCAAAGGGGAAGGCAGCTACGTTGTCAAGTCGGACACGCTCCCTCTCAACGCCCCCGGGACCTGGACAAGCGACCCCCTGAGTGGTGTCCTCTCCTCCATCGCGCTGGGGCGCACCCTGCCTTCGGGCGAGCGGGAACTTTTTGTGGCTGACGCGCATGTGCTCCGCTACCTGCGCAAAGGTGCGGAGCTGAAACGGATCGCCGAGATCGTCATGCCCGTTTCTTCCAAGATACTTGCCATTGACGCGGCCGACCTGGACCGCGACGGAACACCGGAGATCTACGTCACGATTGTGGACCGCAAAACCGTCAGTTCACGGGTCTATGCGCCTGCGGACAGCGGTTTGGAACTGATTGCCGATAATCAGCCCTGGCTCTTCCGGGGCAGCGGACTTGATCTCAAGGAGCGCACCATCTTCGTTCAAACACTGAGCAGTGGGGGCGAATACCAGAACGGAGTTGCCGAGCTTGTGAAATCAGGCAACAGCTTCAAAACCCGAAACAGCAGGACACTTCCCCGACCGGGTAACATCTTCAATTTCTCCCTTTTCCGTGACGCGTCCGGCGTTGAGAAATCGCTTGTCATGGACGAGGACGGCTACCTGATCATCTCCGCGGCGGACGGCAGCCAACTGTGGAAAAGCAGCGACAAATACGGCGGCTCAGAGACGTATTTCAATTTTGAATCCTACGCCCAGTTGAGGGCCAAGGGTGACAAGTACGGCTGGAACTTCCTGGCTCAGCGCATGCTGGTGTTGCCGGACGGAACCCTGGTGATCCCTCGCAACGAGGGATCAGTCAATATCGGCAACAACCGCACCTATAACAAACATTCGCTCTTTGGTCTTCAGTGGAGCGGTTCAATCCTCAGGGAAGTGTGGCACACCCGTCAGTCACCCAGCTATCTGGCCGACTATGCCTATGATGCTGCCACGCGCGAGGTTGTGCTGCTGGAAGTTGTTCAGCGGACGGGGTTGTTCGGAAAGGGTAAGACGGCGCTTTCGATCAACAAGCTGGACTAAAAAATAACTGTAGTGATTAAAAAACGCCGTGCGACCAGTCAGGTCGCACGGCGTTTTTTGTTTTCATGAAACATGCTCGAAAGCGTTGTGAATCAGGTTAATCCATTTTGACCGGTACTTTTGCCTTGAGCACGAACTGGCCACCTTTTACCGCCAACAGGCAGAGAGGGGTCTTGATCGGTTCGCGGTTGGCGCGGATGGTGATCGTGCCGGAAACGCCCTTGAAGTCTTTGGTCTTGGCCAGGGCGGTCTTGAATACCTTCGGGTCACTGCTGTTGGCGCGCTTCATGGCGTCAGCCAGCATCATCAGACCGTCATAGCCCTGGGCGTCAAAGAGGCCGGGAAGTGCGCCGTTGAATTTCTTCTTAAAGGTTTCAATGAACTTGGCGGTTTCAGGGGTAGCCTGCTCGGGCGAGAAGCCCAGGGCTGACATGGAGCCTTCCACGGCATCGCCGCCCAGTTTGATGAGTTCAGGCGAGAACAGGCCGTCGCCACCGAACATATTGGCCTTGATGCCCTGTTTGCGAGCTTCCTTCATGATCAGGGCCGCCTCGGTATAGTAGCCCGAGTAGAAGATGACATCCGGTTTTTTGGCCTTGATATTGGTGACCTGGGCGCTGAAGTCCTTGTCGCCGTCCTTGACCTTTTCGTCGGACACGATCTCGATGCCTTTGCCTTTGGCGGCATCGCGGAATGTCTGGGACAGACCAACGCTGTAGTCATTGTTATCGGAGGTGATCACGGCAACTTTCTTGTATTTGAGCTCCTTGGCGAAGTAATCGATACAGGCCGGGATGGCAACGCTGTCCAGCAGCGTGTTACGGAAGATGAAATCTCCGACTTCAACCAGACCGGGGCCGGTGGCGCCGGCTGAGAGCAGGACCACACCCGCCTTCTGGGCGATGGGGGCAACGACTTTGGATATGCCGGTGGTCGGGTCACCCAGGATGGCAACGACGTTGTCGCGGCTGATCAGTTTCTGGGCAACGGAGGCGCCTTCCTGCTTGTCTCCGCGATTGTCGGCCTCAACGATCTCAATTTTCTTGCCATTGATGCCACCGCTGGCGTTGACTTCATCGGCGGCGATCTTCATCCCTTCCAGGGTCGGTTTGCCGAACATGGCCACATCGCCGGTCAGAGCGCCCATAAAGCCGATCTTGATGGTGTCGCCGGCAGGTTTTGCGGCCTCGCCGGATTTGGCGTCTTCCTTCTTCGTACAACCAATCGTCAGGGCCAGTGCGCCGGACAGCAGCAGTGGGACAACCTTCTTGAAGTTCATTGTGTTCCTCCTTGCGTGAGAGATAGGTTCGGGTCAGCGACCCGGCTTTTCCAGGCTGTTCAGAATTTCATCGGCCTCTTTCAGTTTCTGCTGCAGCTTCTTCAGCTCTTCCGCTGAATACACTTTCTTGCCCTTCTTGATTTCGCTGTTAATCCGCTTGATCTTCTGCTGGATGCTGTCCACCTGGTCCCGGCATCCCTTGGAAGCCAGCAGGCACTCGTCCTTGCTGTTTGGTGCTGCATCCTGGGCAAGGGCCGCGCTGGCGGTGGAAAGGGCAAAGACAGTCAGAAGGGCGATCAGAACTTTTCTCATGGCGTGCTCCTTACAGTTTAAATTGAGCGGGAGCAGTGGCATGCTCCCGCGGTTTTCGTTGTCAGAACGTGTATTTGAAGATCAGCTTCAGGTCGTAGGGATCATCGGGGGTGCCATTCAAGGCAACGTCCTTGTAGTAGCCACCCAGGAAGACATAGGCGGTGCGGAAGCTGACACTCAGCCCTTCAAGCAGTTTGTAGGTGGCCTCGGCATTGACCTCGGTGCCCAGGAAGTTGCTGCCGTTCTTGGTCCCGCTAACTATATTGATCGGTTTTCTGCTCGTGGAGTGCGTCACACCGGCAACACCGACGTTGAAGGCGGTATCGAGCTTGGGGGTGACCGGCAGGTCATAACCCAGATACACGCCCATCTGGCCCTGGCCGCGGTTGCCGGTCAGGTCGAGCATCGAGTTGTCGGTGGTATAGGCGTTCTTGTCGCGACCCAGTATGACCATCTCATTGTCGTAGTAGCCATGCTCGCCACCGGGGGAGGAGTAGAAGGCACTGCGGCTGCCACCGGAAACATACAGCATTTCCATGCGGGCCGTGCCGGGACCGGCCTTGAGCTTGGCGCCGAGATTTCCGGCAAAGGAGTTGACATAATCATTGTTGAACCAGCCGGTCTCGTAGATAGCAAAACCGTTCAGGGTTAGCGGGCCGGCAGTGTATTCGGCGTTCAGGCCGAAAACGTGAAGTTTGATATCGTTTCTGTTTGACGTGGCGGTCGTTGCGAACGTTGTCCCGGCTGGATACACGAGCGTTCCATCGGGAAGTACCCCATTCGCAGCATTTGAAGCGGTAGTAGTAAATGATGTACCGGTTTCCTGGCCATCTCTGAAGAAGTAGTAGGCGCCGCCGATTTTCAGGTCCTTAGAGACCTCATACTTGCCGTCAAGCAGGAGCATGTCGCTGGTAAGGTGACCGAGAACGTTATCCCGCTTACCTGTGTCATTGAAACGGAAGTAGCCCATTGAGGGGGTGAACTTGCCGAAATTGTTACCGGTGAGCAGCACACCGGCAGCATCGGAGTCGATGATCGACCCCTTGAAGGAGTCGGCAATGGGCTGCATGCCCATTTTAACGTTGATGAAATTGCAGGGGTTAAAGTCCAGATAGACACTTTTGGTTTCAATATTGACTGTGTCAGCGCCCTGGGCACCCCCCTGGTTTCGGCCTGTGGTGTAGGAACTGTTGCCCCAGTAGGCATAGTCGATCTCGAAGTGGGTGACCAGTTTCAGGTCGGCGTTGGCCTTGGCGATGTACTGCAGGCGGGCGCGTTGTTCAAAGAAGTTGGCAGAATACTGTTTTTTTGTCGTTCCACTTGGGTCGTAGGAACCGTCGCCAGGGCCAAAGTCGGTCGTCGCGGTGCGATTGAAGTTGGAGTTGATGTACCGCAAACTGAAAAGGCCGTGGAACTCGTTCTCCAGGGCCATTGCCGGAGTCGTTGCTGCCGCGGCCAGGCCCAGTGTGACGAATGTCGCCACAATATTTCTTCTCTTCATCATTTCCCTCCTTGGTGTGTGATGCACGGTTGAATTACAAAGCTCCTGGTCGGGAGTGCCGCTATACGGCCTTGAAATTACAGTATCTGGCTTAAAAACAGTTTGGCGCGTTCATGGGTCGGATTGGTGAAGAAATGTTCCGGCGTGCCTTGTTCCACGATCCGGCCATGGTCCATGAATATCACCCGATCGGCTACCTCACGGGCAAAGCCCATCTCATGGGTGACGACCACCATGGTCATTCCTTCTTGGGCCAGTTTCTTCATGACGTCCAGCACTTCGCCGATCATCTCCGGGTCGAGGGCCGAGGTGGGTTCGTCGAACAGGATCGCCTTGGGGTTCATGGCCAGCGAGCGGGCAATGGCCACGCGCTGCTGCTGTCCTCCGGAGAGTTTGACCGGGTAGGCAGCCGCTTTTTCGGCAATACCGACCTTCTCCAGTAGTTCCATGGCAACCTTCCTGGCCTCGGCGGAACTTCGTTTGCGGACAACGGTCTGGGCCAGTGTCAGGTTCTCCAGTACGGTTTTGTGGGGGAAGAGGTTGAATGATTGGAAGACCATGCCGACCTCTTCGCGAACCTTGCAGATATCGATCTTCGGGTCGCTGACATCCATACCGTGAACCGTAATCTGCCCTCGATCAATGGTTTCCAGGCGGTTGATCGAACGCAGGATGGTACTTTTACCGGAACCGCTGGGACCGATGATGACAACCTTTTCACCGTCCATGACGTTGAAGGATACATCATCCAGAGCCTGGAAGGCGCCAAAAAACTTGGAGACACCGTTAACGCTTATAATTAGTTGGCTATCTGCCTTCATTGAGACGCTCCTCCATCATGCCGATCAGTTTGGAAAAGAAGAGGGTCATAACCAGGTAGATCAGGGCGATAACGGTGTAGGTTTCAAAGTAGCTGAAGGTTTCGGAAGCGTATTCCCTGCCGCGGCGCAGCAGGTCGGAAACAGCGAGAATTGATACCAGCGATGAATCCTTAAGCAGGGCGATAAACTCGTTGCCGATGGGCGGCAGGACAACCTTGAAGGCCTGGGGCAGGATGACCTGTCGCAAGGCCTGGGAGCGGGACATGCCAAGAGAGAGAGCGGCCTCCATCTGTCCCTTGGGGATCGACTGGATGCCGGCACGGAAAATTTCGCCCATGTAGGCGCCGTAGCAGACCGCCATGGCAATGATGGCGCTGATGATATCGGGTATTTTTACAAAGCGGCCCAGAGCATAGTAGATGTAGAACAGCTGAACCAGCAGCGGAATACCGCGGATCACCTCGACATACAGCGAAGCTGCCCCGTTGATGTAACGGTTGGTTGAAATTCTGCCCAGTCCGGCGATCAGTCCGACGATAATGGCCAGCAGGATTGAACCGATCGTGACCTTGAAGGTGACCAGAATTCCATCGGGAACAAACCGGAAAATCGCCATGTAGGAATCCGGCTTTCCGAACGCCAGATAGAGACAGAGTGCGATTGAGCCGAAAAAGGCAATTCTCCAGGCCGTAAACAGTCCGGCATCGCTCTTGCGCGGAATTGAGGCACCTTCACCAACATCGATCGGTGTATGGGGAGCCTTGTTGTCGGGCAAGGGCGATTCGCCGGTGCGCGGCGGTTTTCCGGGCCGCGCCCCGGCGCTGGAAGCTATTTCACCCATTTGGTGTGGATCTTGACATCGAGTTTCTTCGCTTTAACAGCCTTGATGCCTTTGTTCAACAGGTCGACCAGTTCCTTGTTGCCCTTTTTGACAACGATGCCGTAGCCTTCCTTGGTGAATGACGTGCCGACGATCTTGAATTTTTCCTTGTACTCCTTTTTCTGCAGGGCAAAATGGGCCGCGACCGGTTCGTCGCAGACAACGGCGGAGACGCGTCCCGCAGCCATGTCTTCAAAAGCCAGCCCGATTTCGTCGTAGCCCTTCAATTCAACTCCGGTAACTTTTTTTATTTCGAATGCGCCGGTTGTACCGATCTGGGCCCCGATTTTCTTGCCCTTCAGATCGGCAATCTTTTTTGAGGTTTTATCGGTCTTGGGCACAACCAGGATCTGGCCGATGCTGGTATACGGCTCGGTAAAATCATACTTGGCCTTGCGTTCATTGGTGATGGTTACCGAGGAGATGATGGCGTCATACTGTCCGGAATCGAGGCCGGCAAAGATGCCGTCCCAGGCGGTGTTCTTGAACTCGACCTTGACCCCGGCCTCTTTTGCCACGGCTGTCAGGAAATCGATGTCATAGCCAACGATCTGTTTGTTGGCGTCGACCATTTCCATTGGCGGCCAGGTGGCGTCGGTGGCGACCTTGATGCTCTTGGGAGCGGCCAGGGCTGACAGGGACATGGTGGTCAGCAGGGCAAGTGCGACTGCAATCGTACGTAGTACTTTCATGCATACTCTCCTTTTTGATAAGTGGATAACATCTAAATTGGTAAGACCGTTTGGTTATAATGAGAGGGGGTGATTATTGTCAACAAAAAAAGTCTAGTTAAATTCGATGAGATAGAGCTATAGACCACTGTTTTGCCCAATTTGTTCTTGCCCATTGGGACTCCGATCGTTTATGACAGATGAACGAAATGTTTGCTGAGAACTTGTATTACACGGGAATATGGCAATGAATCGTTTCAAGGCAGCCGTGCTGCTGTTGACCACAACTTTTTTTTGGGGGGTAACCTTTACCCTTGTCAAGCAGGCCCTGGAAGGTGTGGACGTATTTGTTTTTCTGGCCCAGCGCTTTATGCTGGCCTTTGCCGTCATTCTTCCGATCTGCTGGTTCAGGGGCGGAAACCTGACCGTACGCACCATCCGTCAGGGGTGTATCATGGGGCTCTTTCTGTTTGGGGCCTACGCCTTTCAGACGGTGGCGCTGCTCTATACCAGTGCATCCAACACCGGTTTTCTGACCGGTCTGAACGTGATCATGGTGCCGCTGATCTCCGCATTGATGCTGCGTCAGCATATCAGCGGAACCATCAAATGCGCCGTGGCACTTTCCGTAGTCGGTCTTTTTCTGTTATGCGGCAAGGGCACCCTCAGCTTCAATTTTGGCGATCTGCTGGCCGCCACCTGCGCCGTCTGCGTATCGCTGCACATGATTTACACCGGAGAATTCGCTCGCAGCAGTGATTACTACTGGTTAACCGCTGTGCAACTCGGTATCGTGGCCCTGCTGAGTCTGCTGTTCGCTTTTGCCCGTCACCGGCCGGTGTTTGTCTGGCAGCCGCAGATGCTCGGCACGCTGCTGATCTGTGCGCTGATCGCAACGGTTTTTGCGTTTCTGGTGCAGACGTCCATGCAGCGTTACATCAGCCATACAAATACGGCTTTGATCTTTTGCACGGAACCGGTTTTTGCTGCGTTCTATGCATGGATAGCCAATGATGAACGTTTGGGTATATACGGGCTTGCAGGAGCGCTTCTGATCCTGGTGGGGATGGTGTTGTCAATCCTCCCGGCCCGCGCAAAACCTGATCCCACCTCGGTATTGTCACTGAATGGGGGGACGGCGGAATAGAAGTGACATGCGACAGGTGGCTTTCTTGTCAAGCTCTTGTCCCTGCTCGGAATAGAAGGAGTTGTAATGGCAGTTGATACCCACCCTCTGAAACAATCTGTTGAATCTCTCTTCCCGGAAGAAGGCCAGATTCCGCAACACTTCATCATCGAGACGCCCAGCAGGCAGGATCACTATCTGATCGACGGGGAACTGCGCCGCTGGGAAGGCCCTCTGCAGCAGGTGCTGTCCCCGGTCTGTACTCGGAAGAACGGTGAACTCATCCCCCGCCTCCTGGGTGAGACGCCTCTACTGAGCGGGAAAGCGGCACTGGAGATTCTGGATGTGGCGGTGCGGGCCTATGCCAACGGCCGTGGTATCTGGCCGACCATGTCGGTGGGTGAGCGGATCCAGAGTGTACAGCGTTTTACCCGCGCCATGCGGGAGAAGCGCGACGACATCGTCAAGCTGCTGATGTGGGAGATCGGCAAGTCGTTGCGGGAGGCGGAACGGGAATTCGAGCGGGCACTGGCCTATATCCGCGACACCCTTGATGCACTCAAGGAGCTTGATCGGGTGTCATCCCGCTTTGTGATCCAGCATGGCATTATCGGCCAGATCCGCCGCGCCCCCCTGGGAGTGGTGCTCTGCATGGGGCCGTACAACTTTCCGCTCTATGAAACCTTTACCACCCTGATTCCGGCCCTGGTCATGGGCAACACCATCCTGCTCAAGCCGCCCCGTTTCGGCATCCTGCTCTTTGAACCGCTGCTGGAGGCATTCCGGGACTGCTTCCCCCCCGGGGTGGTCAATACGGTTTACGGTGACGGCGAGGTGGTGTTACCGCCGCTGCTCGCTTCGGGCCAGGTGGATGTGCTCGGTTTTATCGGTACCCACCGGGTCGCCGATGCGCTACGCGCCATCCATCCCCGTCCCCACCGCCTGCGCTGCGTCCTGGGGCTGGATGCAAAGAATCCCGCCATCATCCTGCCGGATGCCGATCTGGATCTGGTGGTTTCCGAATGTCTCTCGGGAAGTCTGACGTACAATGGTCAGCGCTGCACGGCGCTTAAGATCCTGTTCGTGCACCGTTCCATTGCAGCTGATTTTCTGCGGCGCATGGCCGACGGCATTTCCAATCTAAAGTGCGGCATGCCGTGGGAGGAGGGGGTCACCATAACCCCGTTGCCCGAACCGGAGAAGCCGGCCTACCTGACGGAACTGGTTCAGGATGCCCGATCCCTCGGCGCGGAAATCATCAACAGCGGTGGCGGAGTCAGCAGCAGCTCCTTCTTCAACCCGGCGTTGCTCTATCCGGTTTCCCCGGCCATGCGGGTCTACAACGAAGAACAGTTCGGCCCGGTCATCCCGGTGGTGCCCTTTGACGATATCCGCGAGCCGATCGACTATGTTGTTGCATCCAACTACGGCCAGCAGGCCAGTATCTTCGGCCGCAGCAGCGACCTGCTGGCCCAGCTGGTGGATGCCCTGGTGAACCAGGTCTGCCGGATCAACATCAACAGCCAGTGTCAGCGCAGCCCGGACAGCTTCCCCTTCAACGGCCGCAAAAATTCCGCCGAAGGGACCCAGTCCGTGGCCGATGCCCTGAGGATCTTTTCCATCCGCATCGTTGTTGCTGCCCGCGAAACCGATGCCAATCGTGAGATCATCACCAACATCGTCAAGGAGCGAAAATCACACTTTCTTTCGACCGATTACATGCTGTGAAAATCATCACTGTTCAGCCAGCGCCCGTTCCATGCGACGCAAGCCCTCTTCCAGCAGTGAACGGCAACAGCCGAAATTGAGCCGGACAAAACCGGGGGCGCCGAAGTCGGCGCCGTCGGACAGTCCCACCCCGGCCTGCTCAAAGAAACGTCCCGGCTGTTCGATACCGCTGTGGCGGGCGTCGATCCAGGCCAGATAGGTCGCCTCCACCGGTGTCACGGACAACCCTGGCATTCGCCCGACCGCTTCAAGCACCAGATTCCGATTTGCGCGCAGATAATCGATCAAGGCCATTCTCCATTCCTCTCCATCCCGGTAGGCGGCTTCTGCGGCGGTATAGCCCAGCGTATTCACATGCGGCACGATCCGCCCCATGGCTTTTCTGAAGCTCCTGCGCAATTCGGGGTCAGATATCACCGCAAAGGAACAGCCCAGGCCGGGTATGTTGAAGGTCTTGCTGGGTGCAAGCAGGGTGATGGTCCGGGAGGCGGTTTCCGCTGAGAGTGTGGCCAGGGGGATGTGGCGCTTGTCCTCATCCAGTATCAGACCGGCGTGGATATCGTCTGATCCGATCACCAGGTTGTGACGTGTCGCCAGCTCCGCCAGGCGCTGCAGTTCCTCCCGTGACCAGCAGCGCCCCACCGGGTTGTGGGGGGAGCAGAGCAGTAACAGTTTCGTCCGAGGCGTGATGGCGCGCTCAAGTTCTTCCAGATTGCACTCCCAGCGGCCATTTGTCAGGTGCAGGGGAACGGTGAGCAGCGTGCGCCCGGACAGGGGCGGCGCCGACAGAAAGGGTGGGTAGACCGGGGTCAGGGTGACGACTTCATCATCTGTCTCACCCACAGCCCGGCAGAGAACATTCAGTCCGCAGACCAGACCGGGCAGCCAGATGATCCACTCCGGCTTGATGGGCCAGTCAAAATCCCGCTTCAGGTGCCCCATGACCGCGTCGATCAGCCCCTGGGAAGGGTTGGTATAGCCGAAAACGCCATGGCTGACCCGCTCGTGCAGCGCGGCAATGACCGCCGGCGGGGAGCGGAAATCCATGTCCGCGACCCACAACGGGATGATATCACGCCCCCGGTATTTGTCCCACTTTTCACTGTTTGTTGTAGATCGGTTGATGGCGGTGTCGAAGTCAAAACGTGAATCGGTCATTATGGTCATGCCCTTCTCTGGATGATGTGTAGCTGATTGAAAAAACGGACATATTTCAGGATTTGTCCCCGGGATACCATGGCTGGTCAAAGTGGTTGTGTTTGACTTTGAAGTATTCAAGCTCATCTGACCGTAATGGCATACGAACTTCATCGGGGTGGCCGATGCTGATCATCGACTGCACCTTGACATGTTCCGGCAGACCGAGCAGTTTTTGAATGTACTCCTCGGCCGAACATTTGGCGTCATGGCGGCGCTGGCGGATCTGGATCCAGCAGCTGCCCAGCCCCAGCGACAGGGCGGTCATCTGCACCAGAATCGAGGCGATGGAGCAGTCCTCAACCCAGACATCCGATGTGGTGCTGTCGGCGCAGACCACAATGCCCAGCTGCGCGCCTTCCAAAAAGGCAGAGCCGTGCTCTTTGGCTCGGGAAAGCTTTGACAACAGTTCGCGGTCGTCGACGACAATGAACTCCCAGGGGTTGATGTTGCGCGAGGAGGGCGCACGGAGCAGTGCCTCGATCAACAGTTCTACTGTGGCCGGGGCTATGGTTTCAGCGGTGTAACTGCGGATGCTGCGGCGTTTGCGTAACAGTTCGATCATGGTCAATACCTCCCGGATGAATATGGGTCATATTACAGGAAAGAGTCCGGATTCAAAAACACAAAACCGCACCTTGAATCATGAAAAAAGGGGGGCAGGATATGCTTCAAAAAAAACTTCTGGTACAGCTGAAAAGCGATGTGGATTCATTTTCCGTCAAACCACGCCACCTGGAGAGGATTCGCCAGGCTTTTCCTGGGATCGACCTGGTGGAGTCGACGGGAAAGGAAGTTTTTCGCACCCATCTTACGGATGCGGACTGGTTGCTGACATGGCAGCTGCGGCCCGAACTGTATCAGCAGGCTCCCAGGCTGGATGCGGTCTTTACTCCAGCCGCGGGCAAGGATTGGGTCCCCCCCGATCCATCCGGGCGGATCCGGAATTTTTATGGGCATTTCCACGGCCGGATCATGCGGGAGAGTCTGCTGGCAATGATGCTCTATTTTAACCGCCGTCTGGGTCGCTGTCTGGAGAACCAGCGAACCTCGCTTTGGGACCGTAATGCCCTGGACGGCAGCTCAGGACTCTTTAGCCAGCAGGTGCTGATGGTGGGCTATGGCGCCATAGGACGTCAGATGGCGGAACTGCTGAAAGCCTTTGGCGCGAGGATCGTCGGGGTTAAGCGAAGCTTGGCAGGGTTTGAAGATGATCCCCTGGCCGAGCGGGTGGTGACCTTTGACTCTCTGGAGCAGGAATTGCCCTTGGCGGATCACGTGGTGCTGATGCTGCCCGGCGGATCAGCTACGGAAAACCTGTTCACGGAGCGGCATTTCGGCCTGATGAAGCCGGGATCAAATCTGTACAACCTGGGACGGGGCAACTGTTACCGGGAAGAAGATCTGGTCAGCTCGCTCTGCAACGGCACCCTGGCGGGGGCCGGGCTGGATGTGTTCCGCCAGGAACCGCTTCCTCCGGATTCCCTGCTCTGGGGACAGCCCAATGTGCTGATCATGCCCCATGCCAGCGCCATCTGCCGGGAGTATCTGGACCTCTACGTTGAGGAGTGGATTGAGACCGTCAAAGAAATCTGGGGGGAGTGAACGGAATCTTGCCGGTTTTTAATGCAGATTGCGTCAGACGTCTTTCATGATCTGACCGGCATCGTTATCAACGATTACCGGCGTATCAAAGAAGGTAATGGTCGGCTGATTACCGTATTTTTCCACGATGAATTTCTTCCAGTTGTCCGTGTAGAACAGTTCGGCATCCTGTCGTGACGCCCACAGATAGACCCCGCCCGCAGTCTGACAGTCGTCGGACAATAGATAGTACTTGCGGATAAGTCCGCGGACCGTGGTGTAGTTGGGTGCCGTGCCGGAAAACATGTCCCGGGCCTTGCCCCGTGTGACCGGTTCCGGGAGTCTTAATTGAACGAGTGCGGTAATCATGGTTCCTCCTGTGAAATGTTGTTGTGATGTTCTCAAGGTGAGCAAAAGCGGCGGGTGAGCCACTCCAGGATCAGACGATTGACCTGGTCCGGTTTCTCGGCCTGGGTCCAGTGTCCGCACTGGCGGACCACGTGTTTTTCCAGATCCGGTACATACTGCTCCATGCCGTCTGTAAGCTCGGGTGGTAAGAAAATATCGTCCTCCGCCGATATCATCAGACAGGGGACCGTGATCAGGTCGCTGGTGCCGGCAAGAATCTCACTGTTTCGAGCCAGGTTGCGGTACCAGTTGATGGGGCCGGTCAGACCGCCGGCGCTGAAGGCATCCACATAGACCTGCAGCTCCTGCTCGGTCATGAAGCTGCTGCCGGCCGGTTCCGGGTTGAAGGCGGTATCCATGATGAATTCAAATTCCAGGTTGCGCACCTTGGGCGGAGCGGCCTGGTACTCGGCCATGCTCAGGGGGCGCGCCCGGAAGAGGCCCTTGAAGAAGCCTGGCAGCAGCTCCGCAGTCAGACCATCCTCAATCCCCTCCCGCAGGAACGCCAAGCGGTAGTTGTCGGCGCTGAAATGTTCCCGCACCCAGCCAACCGGATCCGCACCCATGCGCCGGAAATAGCGATGGGGTGTGTTGATCCCGATTACCCCGGCCACCCGGTCGGGATGCAGGATCGGCATTTCCCAGACCACATGCCCACCCCAATCGTGCCCGCAGAATATAGCCCTGTCCAATTTTAGCGCATCCAGCAGTCCCACCAGATCGTCCGTCAGATGGCGTATATCGTACCTGTTCACGGCCGTTGGCTTGTCCGTGCTTCCGTAGCCGCGTTGGTCGGGCGCAATGGCCCGGAAGCCGGCGCTCGCCAGGGCCGGGAGCTGATGCCGCCATGAAAAGGCCAGTTCCGGAAAACCGTGACACAGCACCACCGGAAAGCCGCTGCCTTGCTCATGGACAGCCATGCGTATGCCGTTTGTCTGGATAAATGTGGGGGCGGGGAAAACTGTATTCATAGGAATCGACCTCCCTAGGGTGATGGGGGTGTTAATTGAGAACAACCGCTTTATCAGTACTCACGCTCAGTAGCGGCTAGCCTGCCTGCCATTGCATTTCAGTATCCTTCCGATTACTCCATATAAAAATATTCACATACATACACCGCTGCAGGTACGAGCGTCAAGAACATCAGCAGAAGCGAACCACGCTCAAAACGAAATCGATATTGGGGACAATGCAAGCTGAGAAGGCATGGAAAAAGTCGTCAATTGTGATCTGGCACATATCTGTTTGCTGATGGATATGCTGAAATGGCTCATGATTGCCGATCTCGGATAAAAGATCCCTGCCGGGAAGAGGAGGCTGCCGTGGTAAAACACATCCTGACAACGACACTGCTGCTTCTGATTTCTTGTACTCACGCCTTCGCGGTTCCTGCCTCGCCCGATCCTGTGGAGGTCATTCAGCCTGATGGAAGTATCGTAATGACCAGGATACAGGGTGACGAACTCCAGAACTGGACGGTCTCCGAGGATACCGGTCACACCATTCTCCACAACAGATCATCCGGTTACTGGGAGTATGCCGAACAGGCCAAGGATGGTACGCTGAGGCCCAGCGGATTTCATGTTCTCCCCAATGGGCGAAGCGTACCCTCTGGCCTGTCCAAAGGTTTGAAGCCCCACCGAAATAGAGACAATGAACAGCATATGTTGCACATGCTGAGGGAGGAACAGCAGCAACCGGCGGAGAACCTGTCTTCCCCAGCCACGTCCGCGGCATCAGCAACTGTAGATGCTGCCGCGGCAGTCTGGAACCCGACACCGGTAGCAGGTTCAAAAAAACTGCTTGTCATTCTGGTCAGTTTTGCGGACCGCTCATTTAGTACCTCCCCGGCCGGGTGGTACAGTAAGATTTTTGATGAGTCGGACAAGTCAGTTGCCAAGTTTTACCTGGACAATTCATTGGGTGCCATGAGAGTTGCTCCCGTCACCCATTCTCAGGCCGGCAGTCCCGCGGGGATTGTCTCCGTGACACTCTCCACCAACCATCCCAACACGGGAGGGAGTTATACATTTGCCTCGGATCAGGCCTGGGGCAACAGCGCCCTGGCGCTTGCATCATCCTATGTGAATTTCAAAAGCCTGGATAGCAATGGCAATGGCAAGCTTGAAACATCCGAAGTGGTGATCTATTTCGTTGCTGCCGGGTACGAGACATCGGGAAGCAGCAAAACCCCTTCGGTGTGGGCCCATGCCTGGTCCACCACCGGAACCGGTCTGACGGTGGGCGGCAAAAATATTCAGCGCTGGGCACAGAATGGGGAACTCAACAACAGCAGTGTGCAGCATCCCATGGGGGTGATTGCCCATGAGCTCGGCCATCAGATGTGCGGCCTGCCCGACCTTTATGATATCTCCCAATTCAATGCCGGGCTGGGGAATTTCTCGCTTATGGCAGGGGGCAGTTGGGGCAGGGATTATACTGAATCATACGGAGGCACGACACCAACGTCCCTTGATGCCTGGTCGCGGGAGTTTCTGGGATGGTCAACACCCATTACTCCGGATATGTCAAACCCTGTCAGTCCGTTCAGTTTTGACTATCAGCTCTCTTCCCCAGCCACACCCTATAAACTGATTCTGCCCTCGACCAGTACCAGTGAATATTTTTTGCTGGAAAACAGGTGGCCCAGCGGATGGGACCTGGGGTTGAGGGGGATGCCCAATTTCGGTTCCGGCTGGCAGGGTGGGGTGCTGGTGCTTCACATTGACAATAATGCCGGTTCAGCAATCAATGACTACACCAATAATACCGGCCATCGGCAAGGGGTGGTTCCGGTTCAGGCCAGTACGGCAACTTGCAATATGCTTGCAAGCGGTACGGCATCGTCATGCCGGGGCAATTCTAAGACACTCTTCTATTCAGCCAATAACACACTCTGGACCCCTGCCAGTTCACCAAACTCCAATTATTACAGCGGATCGTCCACAAACCTGTATCTGAATGCGATTTCATTGCCGGGCAACAGCATGACGGCCGAGTTTTCTTTTGGGGCGCCCACACCACCCGATGCGCCAACCATGGGGTTTGCCATCCGCGGAAACGGCCAGGCAGCAGTAAGTTTTACGGCGCCGATGTACGATGGCGGCAGCGCCATCACCAGCTACACCGTTACCTCGTCGCCGGGGGGCAAAATCGCCTCTGGCGCTACCAGCCCGCTCACCGTTTCAGGCCTTAGCAATGGCACCGCATATACCTTCGCGGTGACGGCTTCCAATGCCAACGGAACCGGACCTGCATCGTCCGTGTCAAACAGTGTCACGCCGGCAACGACGCCCGGTACACCCACCAATGCCACTGCGGTCAGGGGCAATGCACAGGCAACGGTCAGTTTTACGGCACCTGCGTCCGACGGCGGCAGCGCCATAACAAATTACACCGTAACCTCATCTCCGGGCGGTTATATCGGCATGGGGGCTTCAAGTCCGGTTACGGTGACAGGGCTTACCAATGGTACTGCCTACACCTTCAGGGTGACAGCCGCAAACTCGGTTGGCACGGGTTCTCCTTCGTCAGCTTCCAACAGCGTTACTCCGGCAACGGTGCCGGATGCTCCCGTCATCGAAACGGCGACTGTTGGCAGTGGCCAGGTAACAGTTAGCTTTTCAGCCCCCGCTTCCGATGGCGGCAGCGCTCTTACCGGTTATACTGTCAGATCAAGCGGTGGCCAGTGGGCAACGGGTGCTTCCAGCCCGATTGCGGTTACCGGCTTGACCAATGGAACCGCCTACACCTTTACGGTATTGGCCGGCAATGGTGTCGGAAACGGTGCAAGCTCTTCGCCTTCCGAGGTTGTGACCCCCGGTGTCGTTCGCAACGGCGCTCACACCTCCTCAGGATATCAGACCCTGCAAACTGCCTATAGTGCCGATACCCTTGCCTCTGAGATCCAGGTTGTCGCGGGAGCCACGGTTGGCCCATTTGTTAAGGATGATGGCGCTACAGTTACCGTTAGTGGAGGGTTTGACGCCTCATTTTCAACGAACAACGGGGCACCGGCAATCCTTGGGGCAGTCACCCTGAAAAATGGTGCCATGATCTTTGAGAATATAATCATCGGTTCGCCGTGATTGTTTTATATTTTGGAGAGGAGCTTTGATATGCGCATATTCCGGGATATGACGATTCCCATTCGCACTTCCGCGGGGCTGTTTCTGTTGACCGCCCTGATCGCGGGGTGCGCGGGAAATCCGGGTATGGAAGCCTATCGGCAGGGCAACTATTCCAATGCACTCAAGAGTTTTCGGAACGATACTACCCCTGACGGTCAGTTTGCCATGGGGGTTATGCACTACAAGGGTGAGGGGGTACCCCGCAATCCGACTGAGGCCGCCCGCTGGTTCAGCCAGGCAGCCGAGCAGGGGCATGCCGGGGCACGATACAATCTGGGGCTGCTCTATTTAAAGGGGGAAGGGGTCAAAAAGGAGCTGCGAACCTCATTTCGCTGGTTCAGTCTGGCGGCTGAACAGGGCTATGTCAGGGCGTGCTACCAACTGGGATTGATGTATTCAAAAGGGGCGGGGGTGGCCATGGACCAGCGTCAGGCTGCCCGCTGGTTTCGCTCAGCGGCCGAGCAGGGTTTTGTCAAAGCGCAGCTCAGGCTGGCCAACATGTATATCAGGGGAAACGGTGTAGCAAAGAACCGGAGCGAGGCTTTTCGCTGGCTGATGAAAGCCGCCGATCAGGGCAGCGGTGAGGCGCAGCTTTGTATCGGGGTCATGTACGCCCGAGGTATCGGGGTGGCCAGGGACCGGAGCGAGGCGGCTGTGTGGCTGAAAAAGGCAGCGGACCAGGGGTATGGCCGTGCAGAGCGTTACCTGAAAGAGCTGGGGAGGGGCTGAAGTTCCGATTCAAATGCGTATTTGAAACCATCCTTCATTGATATGCTATATGGTGGTATGGAACATTCCGCTCTGACGCGAGAGATAGCAGAGAACAACGTGCCTGCCGGTGCGGTCCAGGGACGGAATAGCTGGAAGCGCAACACCTACGGCGGTCCCTGCCCACTCGGGGGCCCAACGTTATTTTTTCAAGCTATTTGCCCTCGATACGATCCTGACATTGGCGCCGTCGGCCGGCGAGCTCGATCTGGGGTGTGTGATGCAGGGACATATCCTGGATGCAGGGCAACTGATGGGTACGTACAAAAAGCAGTAAGTGCGTGGATGACACGTTTACAGTATTTCCTTCTTCTTCATAAACATCTTGATCAGGTCGATAGGCACCGGGAAGATGATGGTGGAGTTTTTCTCGGCGGCGACTTCAGTCAGGGTCTGAAGATAGCGCAATTGCAGAGCGGTCGGTTCGGCGGCCAGTACCGTGGCGGCCTGAGCCAGTTTCTCCGAAGCCTGCAGTTCCCCCTCGGCGTGGATAATCTTGGCGCGTCGCTCGCGTTCTGCCTCGGCCTGTTTGGCAATGGCCCGTTGCATCTCTTGGGGCAGATCGATGTTCTTTACCTCCACGTTGGCGACCTTAACTCCCCACGGCCCGGTATGGCGGTCGAGGATTTCCTGCAGTTCCCTGTTGATCTTTTCCCGGTTGGCCAGGAGTTCGTCCAGATCGACCTGACCGAGTACGCTGCGCAGCGTGGTCTGGGACAGCTGACTTGTGGCATAGAGGTAGTTTTCCACATCCACGATCGCCTTCTGCGGCTCCATTACCCGAAAATAGATCACTGCCGAGACCTTGACCGTTACGTTGTCGTGGGTAATCACATCCTGGGGAGGAACATCCATGACCACGGTGCGCAGCGTTACCCGCACCAGCCGGTCAATGCCGGGGATGATCAGGAAGAGTCCCGGACCCCGCGTTCCCGCAAGCCGACCGAGACGAAAGAGCACTCCGCGCTCGTACTCCGGAAGTATGCGGACCGCGCTGGCAATGAACATGACGAAAAGTACGAAAATAAAAACAACCGGTGTGTAATTCAAAAACTCAAACATGGCGACTCCTCCATTGTCTTGCTGGGGGGGATCCACTGTTTTCTCAGAAAACGGGCGATCACAGGTCTCACCCCTCCGAAATCCTCGTAACCTTGAGGCGCATTCCTTCCACTTCTGCAACCTTCACCCGCTCTCCGGTGACAATCGACTGCTCGCTCCAGGCATCCCAGTATTCGCCGTTGACGAACACCTTTCCCTCGGTGGCGATCCCGCTGGCGGCCCGTCCCAGCTGGCCAATCAAGCCTTCCCGACCGGTGACCGGTAGCTGTTTGTGGGCACGCAACGCCTTGCAGACGGCAAAGGCGAAGTATACGGTGACAGCCGTAACCGTCGCCGTGATCACGCTCCAGGAAACCCGCGCATGCGACCTCCCGCACCATACATATCCAAGTATACGCCCGTTCAGCTGATGGTCAAAAGTAAGAAGGCGTAAAAGTCGGGCAGCAGCGATACAGGTCACCGAGTTCGGGTTATTGGAAAGAGTTGAATGGGATTCAGAGCGCTGCAGTAATGGGGAAAGGGGAGGGTATCGTAATGTTTCGGCTTGACCTGAAGGGACCGGGTTATCGATACTGAAAAGCAATTTTACACAAAAAAGCCCCGCTAAAAGGCGGGGCTTTTTTGTGGGTAGAATAACCTGTCGGTCCTCTCAGTACTTCCCGTCCGCGTAATCCACCCAGCCACCGGCCACTACCAGGGCCTTGTCAAAGGGGGACAGCTCGAAGCTGAAACTCTCGGTTTTGCCGTTGGCGTCCAGCACCAGGCTTTTGGCCTCGATGTCGATGCAGATGGCCGCACTGTCGTCGCTTGACTGGGCAAACAGTTTGTCCAGATCTTCTTTCGGCAATTCGATGGCCAGCATACCGCAGTTGAACATGTTCTGGCGGAAGATGCGGGCAAAGGACTCGGCAATCACGGCATTGATGCCGTTGACCTCGAACACCCAGGGGGCATGCTCGCGGGAGGAACCGCAACCGAAATTGGCCCGGGAGACGATCACCCGGGCGTTTTTCAGTTTGTCACCCCTGGGGTCGAAACCGGCCAGCTTCAGGTCTTCCAGGATATAGGGTTTGAGATCCTCCTTGGTGATCTCGGTCAGGTACTTGGCCGGGATGATCTCATCGGTGTTGATGTCGGAACGGTCAAGAAAGAGGACAGGGCCTCCGAAAGTTTTCATGGTGTAATCTCCTTTTTGGAAAGTCAAAAGCTGTCAGCCACAGAGGGCACAGAGAACACGGAGGAAATCTTTAAAAACGTGTCTCACACGAAGGCACGAAGATCACAAAGGGTTTAAAAAAATGTCTGAATTCATTCCCTGAAAAGGGTGCATTCAGTATGTTTTGCTTTTCTTTGTGCCTCTGTGCCTTCGTGTGAGAACAGCTGTTTTGGTTTTCTCTGTGTCCTCTATGGCACTAAAAGGGTTAGAGATATTTTCGTGGATCGGCGATTTTGCCCTCGATACCGCTGGCAGCTGCCGTGGCCGGTGACATGAGATGCACCATGCCCCCCTTGCCCATCCTGCCCATGAAGTTGCGGTTGGTGGTGGAGGCGCAGACTTCACCCTCGGCCAGGACTCCGTTGGACATGCCCAGGCAGGCGCCGCAGGTGGGGTTGGTGATGCAGAAGCCGGCCTCCATGAAGATCTCGATCAACCCCTCTTTGATGGCGTCCTGATAGACCTGGGGGGTGGCCGGGGAGAGGATGCCGCGCACACTGGAGGCCAGTTTGTGACCCTTCAGGATCTGGGCCGCAATGCGCAGATCCTCCAGGCGGCCGTTGGTGCAGGAACCGAGGTAGATCTGATCCACCGGGGAGTCGGGCATCTCAGCCACCGATTTAACCTGGTCCGGTTTGTAGCCATAGGTGACGGTCGGCTCAAGCGTGTCGACGTCGATGTCAATGGTCTGTTCGTAGTCTGCGTCAGGGTCGGAGTGCCACTTGGAATACTCGGCCAGGGCCGCTTCCCTGCTTGCAAACTGATCCTTGATAAAGGGCCAGAGGTACTCCACGGTGGTCATGTCCGGCATGCAGATGCCGGAGGTACCGCCGGCCTCTATGGCCATGTTGCAGAGGGTCATGCGTGAGTCCATGGTCATGTCGTCGATAGCAGTGCCATGGAACTCCATTACCCGGTCCGTGGCGCCGTTGACGCCGATTTTGCCGATGATCTGTAGGATGACATCCTTGGCATAGACACCCTTGGGGAGAACCCCGTTGACGTTAAAGCGGATGGTCTTAGGTTGGCGGAAGGCGCAGACCCCCTTCAGGATACCCACTTCCAGGTCGGTAGTGCCGACGCCGGCGGCAAAGGCTCCGAAGGCGCCATGGGTGCAGGTGTGGGAGTCGCCCATGATGACGGTGTTGCCGGGGCGGATGAAACCCTTCTCCGGAAACAGGGCGTGACAGACACCGTTGGCGCCGATGTCGAAGAAATCCTTGATGCCGTGGCGGCGGGCCCAGTCGCGCAGGATCTTGGCCTGGGTCGCGGTCTTGCTGTCCTTGCTGGGGGTGACGTGGTCGATGACCGCCTTGATTCTGGTGGTGTCGAAGACCCGGTCCTTGCCACGGCGGATCAGGTCGTCGATGGCAATGGGGGTGGTGATCTCGTGGCAGAGCACAACGTCCAGGCGCAGGACCTTTGTGCCGGGAAAGGGCTCGTCAACCAGGTGGCTCTCGAATATCTTCTCTGCGATGGTTTTTGACATGATGGTGCCTTTCTCACTTTGATGAGGTGCGAATTTTTTCATAGTACGTTACCCGATCAACATTGAAAAGCATTCATTCGCGAGGTTGCCATCGCGAAACGCGATGGCTGGTGTGGAGTCAGCGGTTTGTGCTTTGGAGGTGCCGTACGAGCAGTTGCGCAGCAGTTGTAAGAGCGTCAAAACGACGGACACACAGCAGGAGTTCCCGGTTGGCCCAGGCTTCGTCCAGATCGATGGATCGCAGACGCAGCCCCTTGAAGTACGGTTTGGCGGCCCCCTTGGGCACGATGCCGATGCCCAGCCCCGCCTCGACCATCAGGCAGAGGGCGTCGAAACCGTTGACTTGGATGCGCAGTTTAAGGGTTCTGCTCAGTTCATTGGCGGCCCGCAGCATGCGGCTGTGCAGCGAACTTCCCACGGCGAGCCCGACATAGTCAAAATCAAGCGTCTCCTGAAAAGTCACCTTTTTTTTGCCGGCCAGGGGATGCTCTTTCGGGATGACGACAATCAGCTGGTCGGAATGGTAGGGGAACAGCTCCAGTTCGGGGCGATAGGAACCCATGGTGATGATACCCACATCGGCTGCGCTGTTGCTGACCGCCTTGATGGTGTTTTCGCTAACATTCTCTTCCAGGTGGATCTGCACATGGGGGTGCTGTTCGATAAACAGCTTCAGTTCGCCGGGTAGAAACTGGTTGATGGCGGAGATGTTAGCGCTCAGGCGAACATGGCCGCGCACGCCGCTGGAGTATTCGTTGATCTGCAGATGGATGTTGTTCAGGTCGTGCAGCAAGCCGCGCGACAGGTGCAGCAGGGTGACGCCGGCATCGGTCGGGACCACCCCCTTGTTGGTGCGTCTGAGCAGCGGCGTCCCGAAACGTTCTTCCAGTTCCTTGATGCGTTTGCTGACAGCCGATGCCGCGATGTGTTCCCGCTCCGACGCGGCAGCGATGGCGCCTTCTTCCACGATGGCCACAAAGAGTTTCAGGGAAAGGGGATCGATGATCATGGCGGTAGCATCCTTTGTTTTGTTCTGTTACTGGGTATACCGCAGTAAGAGAAGTGCCTTGATGATCCGTTCGTAGAGACTGAAATAACGACGGGCCTCACGGGAAGGTGAACAGTGTTTCTGCACAAAGGCTCGTCCGGCTTCACCAATTACGCTTCCCCGTTCCGGGTTACACAGAAGCATTCGTGCCAGTTCCCGCAGCTCATGGTCGCTTTGATAGAGCCAGCCGGTCTTGTTATGCCGGATCAGGGAACGATTGCCCGGTATGTCCCGAGCCAGAACCGGCCTTCCCACGCTCATTGCCTCCAGCAGGCTGTTGGCCATGCCCCCTTCGAACAGGGAGCTGTTCAGTACCAGGTCAGCCGCATCATACAGCGACCCCATGCGCTGATAGGGTACCTCACCCAGCAGATGCACCCAGGGCAGGGTGGTAGCCCGTTTTCGGATGCTGGCGGTGTAATCCGCATCAAGGGCGCCACCAGCCAAAAGCAACCGCAGGAAAGGGAACTCAACCGCCAGTGGGAGCAGCGCGTCCATGGCCTGTATAATACCCTTCACTGGCCGCAAGGCAGCCGGCAGTAGAATTGCAAACTCGTTCTCTGTCTTGAGAAAAGGCTCCCCTTTTGACGGACGAGTGACGCCCTGGGGAATAATGGACAATCTACCGGCTTCTACGGAAAAGCAATCCTTCACGCAGCGCGCCACCAGGGGATCGAAACAGGTGATATTGGCTGCAGCGCCAAGTGCCTGCATGGTTTCAGGGGCGCTGTTCATGGCAGGGTCAAACAGGTCGCTGCCGGTTATGGTGATAAGATACGGAATACCCGCTGCCTCGGCAAGTTGCCTGGTAAGCTGTCCCGAGTGAAAGGCGTGAAAGCCGTGCAGCAGATCGGGACGAATCAGGCTGATTCTCTCCTGCAATTCCCCGGACGTCCATCTGTCCTTAGACAGCACGGTTACCCGACAACCGGTTGTCGGCAGATGATCGGCAATCCGGTTAACCGTGGTGATGTTGCCCCTGATGGGGCCGGTACTGAAAGGGCAGATGAGCGCAATATGCATGGCGGTATTATGATTGTCCGTATGCCGTGCCGCAAGAAAAAAACTCACTCACTGCCTGGTGAATTCTGACCGATTTATTTGAATTTTTACCAGACGGGATCTTGTGGAGGTCTTCCAAGGAGGGTTTCCCTTTGCCCGGTTTATGTGGCTATGCTAGATTGCCGTCATGGTCAGAGAAAAACAGAAGAGTGAAAAGAACCACCGCTACTGGATGCAGCGGGCGATTGCCGAGGCGGCCAAGGCGAGCAACAAAGACGAAGTGCCCATCGGCTGCGTAATAGTCAGGGATGGTCAGATCATCGCCCGCGGCCACAACCTGCGTGAGAGCAGCCAGGATCCATCGGCCCATGCGGAACTGATCGCCATTCGAAAAGCAGCCCGGAAACTTGGCTCCTGGCGGCTGCTGGATACGACGCTCTATGTAACCCTGGAGCCGTGCCTCATGTGCATGGGGGCTATCATTCTGTCGCGCATACCGGCTGTGGCGTTCGGGTGTTACGATCCCAAGGGGGGGGCGGCCGGCTCGCTCTACGACCTGTCCGATGATCCCCGCCTCAACCACCGTGTCCAACTGTTGCCGGGAATCATGGAGGCGGAATGCTCGGCCCTGCTGAGCGATTTTTTTGCCGAGCTGCGCAAACGCAAACGCGCGAGTCGACTCATGTCCGCAGTTGAGCCGCCGTGAACTCTTCTGGAGTGTTGATGTTGCGGAAGGATTCCTCGGCTCCGGCTATGGAGCGGACTTCCTGGTAAGAGATCAGTATGGTGCGGATTCTGTTCAACAGTATCAGGATGCTCTTGTCGCCGTTTTCGATGATATCCCGTGCCGTATCCAGGGCGGTAACCGCATAGACCGCATGCAGAGGTTCGAAGAATCCTTCTCCGTTCAACGGAACCACCGCTTCGGCTTCAGTGTCATAGTTGCAGAGCATTCTGACCAGATCGGCATTCAGAAAGGGCATGTCGCAGGCAGCAACGAAGATCCGTTCGGTGTTGCTGGCCGCCATACCGGCGTGCAGTCCGGCAATGGAACCTGCGCCGGGATAGATGTCCGGAGTTGTGCGGCAGGGGAGAAATGAATACTCGTCCGGAGTATTGGTAACGAGGACGATATCGTCAAAGAGTGCCCCCAGGGCGAGGTAGACTTTTTCTACCAGGGGGATGCCGTTCAGTTTCAGCAGGGCCTTGTTTTTGCCCATGCGCCGGGATACGCCGCCGGCCAGGATCACACCGGTCACACCCTCAATTTTGGCCATGCTTGATGCGGCTGTCCGCATTCCGCTGCGCCCTGATGAAATACCGCCTGAATCCATTCCGGTCTCCTTGCAATTACCTTATAGAACACTTTGACATGAACTGACAACAGCAATGGGACTTTGCAACCCGTTTGCGTCCCTGATTACCCCATATGCGCCACAATGAATGCATCCACATGGAGTCGTTTGAACCATAAGCTATCGATGTTGCGGAATGAAATGCAATTTACCTGGACTCAGGCATGCTAGTTGCTGTACGTTTGGCCAGACTTACTACCATGAAGGAGATTGTTATGAAAAAAGGAATCATGTTGCTGTGTGTCGCCGCTCTTATGGCGCCGATGTCCGCACTGGCAGGGGTGAACGTAAATGTTAATCTCGGTCTCCCAATTCCGGTCCCGATGCCGCCTCCGCCTCCCAGAGTTGTGCTTCCTCCACCACCACCAGTCCTGTTCGAAAGGCCGCCGCTCTTCCTGGCCCCACCGAGCCTTGGTATTTACGTGGGAGTTGATGTTCCCTACGACATCGTCTATGCCGAGGATGCCTACTACCTCAATTACCGGAACGGCTGGTACCGCTCGGGAAGCTACAACGGCCCCTGGGTAGGAGTGCGGCAGGAACGCCTGCCTCTGGTCGTACGACGTCAGGGTCTGGAGTATATCCGCGTGCACCGCGACAGGGAATTCCAGAACTACCGCCGCGATCAGAACCATTATCGTGGCAGGCAATTCTGGGCCGGTCGGGAAGTCAGGGAAATCCGCAGAGAAGATCGCAGGGATGACCGCAGGGACTGGAAAGAGGAGCGCAAGCGTGACAAGCAGGAGTGGAAAGAGGAACGCAAGCGGGATAAGGAAGAGCTGAAGTATGAACGTAAGCGGGATAAGGAAGAGTGGAAGGATCATGACAGACGCTGAAGCATGATGTTTTAGAGGGGATCGCTCCTTTCTTTATCTGGTTTTTATTAACAAAAGCCCCGTCGGAGTCTCCGGCGGGGCTTTTGGCTTGCCCGAAAAAGGTAACAGCTGTGTCAAGCATGGGAGGCTTCACTATCAGAATCCCCAGGCTTAGCCATGGTGGGCGATTCACCACAAGAGAATGTCGATCCTTCTGCTGGCAACTATTTGAACCCTCCCCGCTACGTTCCCTCTAGACGTTCATTATCGAATGATCACCTCCTCCACAATAAGGGTGCCAGAATTGACACTGAGGGAAGGGCGGATTGATGTATAGCTGTCGTTGTTCTCGTATTTGCTGTTGTAGCCGCCCTTGATGGTTACTACTTTTGGTTTGCCTGCGGTCAGGCTTTCGTCAAAGTCGACAGCCCAAGCCTTGACGATGCCTTCGGTCGGGGCTTGGTCGTATGCCTCCTGCAGGGTAGTGAAGTTGGCCGTCGTTCCGTCAAGCAGCGTTCGATGGACCATGTCTTTTTCAAAGCCGGCTGCCACCACCCTGTCGGAGATCATTGCCAACAGGCAGTCGGCAGTGCTGCCGCAGTCTCCGGACCAGCCGCTGAACAGAGAGTATTCAAACGGTTCGGCGCGCAAAGTAACCGAAGAGCCGTAGCTGAACGTCTGAGAGCAACTTGTGTTGGCGTCAATCCCGGCTGGGTCGCTCACGACCCTCCCAGAGCCCGCGCCGGTGACGGTCAGACTCAGCTTGGGTGTGAAGAAGGTTATCCCGAACAGGCCGTTCATGTATGTTCCAGCATAGATTGTCGAGTGGTTTACGGGGCTGATGGTTAGGGTCTCGATCTCCTGGAGGTTCATGTTTCCGAGCTCATAGCTGACAGACACCCAGTTGTCTCCTCCGTCCGTACTCCTGAAAACTTTTCCCCCACCTGTTCCGGCATAGATGGTGTCGGGCGCTTCCGGGTCGATGGCCAGACTGGTCACATACAGGCTGGTGAGTCCTGAGTTGATTGCGGTCCAGTTGTCCCCTCCGTCAGTGCTCCTGAAAGCTCCACCCCCGCCCGTACCGGCATAGATGGTGGTGGATGTGCCCGGCCTGATGGCAAGCGCTGAGAAACGTGTATTGGGCAAAGTGGGACCTACGGCGTTCCAGCTGTCCCCTCCATCCAGGCTTCTGAAGAGTCCGTTGTAGGTGCCCGCGAAGAGGGTGGCGGGTGTTGTCGGGTTGATTGCGATGGAATAGATGTAAACCTGAACACCGGGAATACCACTCGTGACCTTGATCCAGGTGTTCCCTCCGTCAATACTCCTGAAAATTCCACCACCGTACGTTCCCGTATAGATGGTGGAGGGTAGAACCGGATTGATGGTCACGAGAGCGATGTCCGTATTTGTCAAGCCGACGCTGGTCAGGCCCCAGTTGCTCCCTCCGTCAATACTCCTGTAGACGCCCGAATTTGTCCCGGCGTAGATGGTCGAGGTCGTTAACGGGTTGACGGCGAGAGACCTGACTGTTCTGTATTCCGGCATGCCCGAATTGATGGAACTCCAGGTGGTGCCTCCATCCGTGCTCCTGTAGGCGCCGGGAGTTGATCTGCTGTTCGAATCTGATCCGCTGACATACATGGTAGCACGGGTTTTGGGGTCAATGATCATCGACATGATTGACAGATCGGAGGTTCCCGTATCAATCGATTTCCAGGTGCTGCCACTGTTGCTGCTCTTGAAAATCCCGTACCCCGACCCGACATAGACCGTGGCGGCTGTATTTGGTGCGACTACGATTACTTGGGCGTTATCCAGAGCGCTATTGACAACGCTCCAGTTGCCGCTCCCTGTCTTCTTGAAGACACCGTTTGTAGTTCCTGCATAGATGTTGAAGGGTGTTGCCCGGTCAATGGCAAGTGGTCCGACATTTGTGTTTGTCAGACCAGTATTGAATGCGCTCCAGTTGCCGGTTCCCACCTTCCGGAAAACGCCGTCGAATGTACCGATGTAGATGGTGGACGGGGTCAACGGGTCGAGGATCAGGCTGCTCACATATTTACTGTTCGTGGTCATACCGGTGTTGAGGCTGCTCCAGCTGTCGCCGCCGTTACTGCTCTTGTATACCCCGGAACTATCCAGTCCGGCATAGACCGTGGAGGTGGATGACGGATCGATGGCCAAAGCATTGATCCGTGCGTTAATGGGAAGACCGCTGTTGATGGCGCTCCAGGTGTTTCCACCGTTCGTACTCCTGAAAACACCACCGTCGTATGTCCCGGCATACAGGGTTGAGGGTGTCGAAGGGTTGATGGCCAGATAGTTGATATTCGTTTTCGTCAGGCCTGAGTTGGCTGTAACCCAGGTGTCGCCGCCATCCGTGCTCTTACAGATCCCGTTAGTGGTACCGGCATAGATCGTGGCAGGAGTCAACGGATCGATGGCCAGTGCTTCAACATTGTAATAGGTGGCTGTCAGGCCGATGTTGCTGGGCAACCAGCTGTTGCCGCCATCCGTGCTCCTGAAAATCCCGCCACCAAATGACGCCGCATAGATGATGGAGGGGTTTGTCGGATGGATGACTATATGGCCCATGTAGCGCGCCCCCGGCCCGAAACCGCTCCATTGATTGATCCCTGCCAGTGAACAGTCCGTGCTGCCGAAAATTGCTGCCATAAAAATTAAAATACCGGATACGAAAACCTTCATTGAGTTCCTCGCTTTTATTGTTGTGATGCGCAGTTACATATAGCAATAAAAGCCGCCCAAGCAGCGATAAGCTGCCCGAATGGCCCTGTCCATCCCATATGATCCCACCCGCATGAAACCATCAGTCCTCTCCAGGATGCCGCAGTATCTGGACTATAGAAACAAAAAACGAATGACGCGAGAAAGGTTTAATTAAAATAAACAACCGTATTGGCTCGCGTTTATTGCACTATTTACACCACCTGTCAACCGCTTAAACCAGTCAGGCCTCCCGTCTCTGGCAAAAACAATGTGAGCCAGCAAAGGTGCCACGAAATGTTCTTCGATTTCGGCGCATGTCGCTCATTGAGTTGATTGCACTTCCGTTGTGAAACAATTTCGTATTTCAGTGGATTAATGTTTGATGGATTGATTTTTTGATTCCCCTCCCTTGGTGGGAGGGGATCGGGAGTGGGGGGATTGTCGGAAAAAGCTGAATAGTTGCTTGAATGGAGCGGGACTACTTGCCCTGCAGTCCGAATGCCTCATGCAGCACGCGCACCGCCAGTTCGGTGTATTTGTCGTCGATGATGACGGAAATTTTAATCTCGGAAGTCGAGATGGTTTGGATGTTGATGTTGGCGGAGGCCAGGGCGGAGAACATGGTGGTGGCAACGCCGGCGTGGCTGCGCATGCCGAGGCCGACGATGGAGATCTTGCTGATGTTCTCGTCTGAAAGAACTTCCCGAGCGTGGATTTCTGCGGCAACCTCATTGGTGATCAACAGCGCTTGTTTCAGGTCGGACTTGGTAACGGTGAAGGTGAAATCGGTCAGACCGGCTTGACTGACGTTCTGGACGATCATGTCCACCGAGATCGTGGCGTCTGACAACGCAGAGAGGATCTTGGCTGCGATACCCGGTTTATCCGGTACTCCCATGACGGCAATCTTGGCTTCATTTTTATCGTAGGCAACACCTGAAACGAGAATCCCTTCCATATCATTATTCTCCCTCGTAACCATGGTTCCGGTATTTTCATTCAAACTGGAACGAACGTGTACGTTGACATTATATTTTTGGGCAAATTCCACCGAACGGATCTGGAGCACCTTGGCGCCCAGGCTGGCCAGTTCGATCATTTCATCATAGGAAATGCTCTCCATCTTGCGGGCATCCTTGCAGATGTTCGGGTCGGTGGTGTAGACGCCGTCCACATCGGTGTAGATCTCGCACACATCAGCGTTCAGCGCTGCTGCCAGGGCAACTGCCGAGGTGTCGGAGCCACCACGACCCAGGGTCGTAATGTTGCCGTTTGCGTCGATACCCTGAAATCCGGCCACCACCACGATGGTGCCTTCGTTCAGGTCGGCGCGGATCCGGGTGTCATCGATGCGTTCAATACGGGCCTTGGTTGCCGTGCTGTCGCTGATGATCGGAACCTGCCACCCCAGGTAGGACTTGGCCTTGTAACCGAGGGATTTGAGATGCATGGCCAAGAGGGCGATGGTAACCTGTTCGCCGCTGGCCACCAGCGTATCGTATTCTCGACCATCGGGGAATTCGCTCATCTCGTTGGCCAGGGAGACCAGTTTGTTGGTTTCCCCTGACATGGCCGAAAGGACAACGATCAGGTCATTGCCCGCATCATAGGTCTTGGCGACCCGTTTGGCGACATTCCTGATCCGGTCGGGATTTCCAACCGATGTGCCGCCGTATTTCTGAACGACAAGTGCCATACTTCTCATACCCTCTTTCCTGGTAGTAGCCAGCGAGTGTTATCGAGCTCCAATCTATAGCAGACAAAATAACGTCAGGTCAAAGTTTTTCTGGGAGATACCACTCCGGCAACCCGTTCGAGCAGTGTTTCGTGGACGGATCCACAGGCGGTAAAGGTTATCCTTCTCCGGTCATCTCCGGCATGTTCAAAAGTGATCTCCAGACGCTCACGGGGTAGCAATTCATCCAATTTCTCCGCCCATTCGGCGATGCAGATCCCGTGACCCTGAAAGTAATCTTCAAAGCCCAATTCGGCAATTTCGTGGCATGAAGCGAAACGGTAAAAATCAAAGTGATAGATCGGTGTGATACCGGGATATTCATTCATGATGGCAAAAGTGGGGCTGGCCACCAAGTGAGAGGACTGCGGGGCAGCACCGGCAACGACACCCCGGGTAAAACAGGTCTTGCCACCCCCCAGTTCTCCGCATAATGCAATGAAGATACCCGCTGATACTAATGATCCGAGTTGCTGTCCCAGAACCTCGGTTTCGTCAGGGCTGCATGTTAACAGGATCAGCTGCTGCATCTATTTGATCAGGCTACGGATAATGTCGATGCGGGCCACGATTCCCGTCAGTTTGCCCCCTTCCAGCACCGGCAGGGCGTGGAGTCGGTGATCACTCATCAGATCAGCCGCCTTGCTGACCAGGTCCGTGGGACTGACGCTGATCAATTCGGTGGAAAATATTTCACCGACGTTCTGGGCGGTCAACCTCTGCAGGTCACGTTCCAGGCTTTTTTCTCCCTCAAGGGGGATGACCCAGTCAAACAGGGAGATGACCGTGGGGATGTGCAGACTGCGTCCCTGCTCGATCAGGTCGGATTCGGTCACGATTCCGATGGGAGTACCCTTGTCATCAACAACCGGAATGCTGCCGATGTTGTGTGACTCGAACAGTTCAGCCAGCTCGCGCAGGGAGGTTGTGCGTTGTACGGTTATGACCTCTTTGGTCATGATATCTGCAACGGTCTGCATGTGGATTCTCCTTCAGTGGGTAACGGATTTTTTCCGGTTAGTGGTGAGTTCGGGATTGGTTTCCATCAGTCGCTTGTAGGCGTGGGGGATGTTTTCCTGGACATCCGTGGCATTTATGCCGACTTCACCCTTTGTCTGGGCAACCATGTCGGCTGAGAAACCATGGATAAACACCCCCAGGCGGCAGGCATCCCAGGCGCTGTATCCCTGACCCAGCAGAGAAGTGATAATGCCGGTCAGTACATCGCCCATGCCGCCGCTGGCCATGCCCGGATTACCGCTGCCGTTGATGGCGGCGGCGCCATCGGGTGAGGCGATGATGGTGCGCGCTCCCTTGAGAACCAGGAATACGCCGTACGTGCGGGCAAATTCCTGGGCGACGGAGATGCGGATCGCATCCACGTCAGGAATGGAAGCGCCCAGCAGGCGGGCCATTTCCCCTGGATGGGGTGTCAGAATAATAGTGGCCGATTTTTTCCTCTGCAGGACCGTGATGTCAGTGGCCAGGGCATTCAGGCCATCGGCGTCGATCACCATGGGCAGTTCCACCGATTCCACCAGGGTGTGCACCAGGGCAACGGTGCCGGGACGACGGTCGATTCCCGGTCCGATGGCCAAAACATCCTTGCTCTTGAGCAGGCTGACGATGGTTGGATAGGCGCTGCTGGCAAGGTGACCGCTGACCGAATCCGGCAGCGGCACAGTCATGGCCTCGGTTGTTTTCATTTCCAGGATATGATGCAGGCTCTCCGGCACGGCCAGGGTAACCAAGCCGGAACCGGCACGAACGGCGGCGTTGGCGCAGAGGGCGGCGGCGCCGGTCTTTCCGGTGGAACCGGCGATGAACAGGCAATGTCCGAAATCACCCTTGTGCCCCTGGCGGTCGCGGCGGCGCAGCAGGGGGCGCATGCCGAGTTCGTTGAGAAAGTCGTAACCTGGCGCACTCTCCATCAGGGTTGGAGGAATGCCGATGTCTGTGACGATCAGGCGGCCGATATGTTCGGCACCGGGGTAGAGTACGTGACCCAGCTTTGCAAAGGCAAAGGTCACGGTGATATCTGCCCGCACCGCACAACCCAGGATCCTGCCGGTGGTTCCATGAATGCCGGAAGGAATGTCCACCGCCAGAACGGGACGTCCGGAGCTGTTGATCAGTTCAACGGCCTCCTGGTAGGCTCCAGCGATGTCGTTGCTGAGGCCGGTCCCCAGCAGAGCGTCCACGATCAGATCGGCCTGGATGATGTCTGTCCGGTGCAGACCCGAGAGCTGTCCCAGCTGGGGACAGAATGACACCAGTTCTTGGGGGAGCTGTTCGAGGTTGAAGGCGGCATCGCCCTTGATCTGGTCGCGTTCGGCCAGAACCAGCACCTTAACGTTCCATCCTTTTTGGCTGAGCTGCCGGGCAATGACATGGCCATCGCCACCATTGTTTCCCTTGCCGGACAGGATCAGAACGCGCTTATGCCCCGTGTGTCCGAATTCCCCGATAATAATGTCAGTGCAGCTTCTGCCGGCATTCTCCATCAATTCCAGGCTGGAAATGCCGAACTCGTTGATGGCCTGTTTATCGATGTCCTGCATGGTGTGCGAGGTGACAACCTTCATGTTTCCTCCAGAACGACCATGGCTATGGCGCAGTTGGCATCGTGTGAAAGGGAGAGAAACAGGCGCTTGATGTTCTTCTCACGGTACAGTTCCCGTGCCCTGCCGCTTAGACAGAGATCCGGTTTTCCCAGGTCATCGTTGACGACCTCCATGTCCAGCCAGGAAATCCCCTCACGCAATCCGGTTCCCAGTGCTTTGAGAAAGGCCTCCTTGGCGGCGAAGCGGGCCGCATAGCAGGACGCGCTGCTTCGTTTTGCGCTGCAGACCACCTGTTCCTGCTCCGTAAACAGGCGCTTGAGCAGGGTTGTATTGTTGTTGTCAACAAAACGCTGGAAGCGGGAAATGTCAACAATATCGGTTCCGATGCCGAAGATCATGCGTATTTGATCAGCTCGACCATGTCCTTGACGGCCCGGTCCATGCCCACCAGTATGGCGCGGGCCATGATTGAATGGCCAATATTGTACTCTTCAATGCCGCCGATGGCTGCCAGCGGCTTGATGTTGACATAGTTGATGCCGTGGCCGGCATTGACGCCCATGCCGACTTTGGTGGCCAGTTTGATGGCAGCATCGATCTCATCGAGCTCACGTTTCTGGGTTTGCCAGTCAGGAGCTGCGGCAAAGGCGCCGGTGTGGATTTCGATGTAGTCCGCACCGCTTTTGCTGGCAGCCTTGATCTGCTCCTGGTCCGGGTCTACAAAGAGGCTGACGACGATGCCGTTGTCGCGCAGACGTTTGACAGCATCGGTGATGGATTTGAGGTTGAGGATCACATCCAGTCCTCCCTCGGTGGTCAGTTCCTGTCGTTTTTCCGGCACCAGGGTTACCTGCTCCGGTTTTGTCCTCAGGGCGATGCGAACCATCTCCTGCGTTGCAGCCATTTCCAGGTTGAGCTTGGTTTTGACGGTCCGCCTCAGAATTTCCAGGTCGCGGTCCTGTATGTGGCGGCGGTCTTCCCGCAGATGGATGGTGATACCTTCGGCGCCGGCCAGTTCACCCATGGCGGCGGCCGTGACCGGATCGGGTTCAACACCTCCGCGCGCCTGGCGCACGGTGGCCACATGATCGACATTCAATCCCAGTTTTGCCATGTTCGGCTCTCCTTGCTCAGGGTTTTTCTCCCAGATGCTTCTTGACCAGCTCAATGATCTCATTGGCCCAGGCGGTGATTTCGTAGGTATCCTTGCCCTCCAGCATGACCCGCAGCAGCGGTTCGGTTCCGGAGTAGCGGATCAGTACCCGCCCTTCGTTACCCAGCTTCTCCTCAACGTCGCTGATCTTGGCGGCAATGTCGGGGATGGTCATTATGTCTTTGCGTTCGCGGACTCGGGTATTAACCAGTACCTGGGGCAGGGGAATCATCACGGTGGCCAGTTCTGAAAGTGGTTTTTCGTTCCTCCGCATGACCGCCAGCAGCTGCAGTGCCGAGAGGATGCCATCACCGGTGGTGTTGTGGTCCAGGAAGATCATGTGACCGGACTGCTCGCCGCCCAGATTGTAACCGGCCTTGCGCATCTCCTCAACCACATAGCGATCTCCCACCGCAGTCTTGACGATTTTGCCCCCGGCGTTACGCAGGGCGATGTCCAGCCCCATGTTGCTCATGACCGTGGTTACCAGGGTCTTCTTCTTCAGCAGCTTGCGTTTGAGCATGTCTGTGGCGCAGATGGCCATGATATGGTCTCCATCCACTTCGTTGCCGAATTCATCGCACACAATTACCCGGTCAGCGTCACCATCCAGGGCGATACCGATATCGGCGCGGTGTTTTTTAACCTCTTCACTGATCACCTGGGGATACAATGAACCGCAACCGGCATTGATGTTGGTGCCGTTGGGGCTGACACCCAGGGTGACGACTTCGGCGCCCAGTTCCTCGAAGACCGCCGGCGCAACCTTGTAGGCGGCACCGTTGGCGCAATCCAGCACGATTTTCAAACCGGAGAGATCCATTTCATGGGGGAAGGTGTTTTTAAGGAATACAATGTAACGACCGGCAGCGTCTTCGATACGGAAGGCCTTGCCGACTTCGCTGGCAGTGGGACGCAGTGAATCGATCTGTTTCGATTCGATCAGCTTTTCGATCTTCAGCTCGATCTTGTCCGGAAGTTTGAAGCCGTCGGCGGAAAAAAACTTTATGCCGTTGTCCTGAAAGGGGTTGTGAGAGGCGGAAATCACCACACCGGCGTCGGCGCGCATGGAGGAGGTGATGTTGGCAATCCCCGGTGTCGGCAGCGGCCCCACCAGCAATACATCCACTCCCATGGAACAGATGCCGGCCACCATGGCGTTTTCCAGCATGTAGCACGACAGGCGTGTGTCCTTGCCGATGACAATGCGGTGACGGCGTTTACTCGAACTTCTAAAAATATAGGCCGCGGCCCGTCCCAGTTGCATGGCCATCTCAGTGGTCATGGGATGGATGTTGGCGACGCCGCGAACGCCATCGGTTCCGAATAGTTTTTTCACGGGTGAAGTTCTCCTTGTGGTGAGCGTTCCGCTTCCAGAGTGATTTCCAGGGATGCCGGTGTGATACGGAGTACCGTGACCCCCTCGGGTAAGGCGAGGTACGATTCCAAGTGTGCGAAGAGTGTTGTTCCCGGTTTGACGGCTCCATCCAGGTCAAGGGTCACTGCTCCCTTGGACCGCCTGGTTGTCGCGATCAGGTTCCCGGGGCCTTCCATGGTTACCTCAACGCTCGCTGTCGTTGGTCTTTTGATCGCATAGCCGTGGGGGATATTGCATACCCGCACCGGAATACTGATCCTTGCCGTGGTTTTGTGCGAGACCGTTGCGAGACTCCACACACAGAGCGCCAGCGCCAGACTGAGTAGTTTGAGTGACAGGTTGCGCAGGTAGGTTTTTTTCACGCTGTCCGCGGTGAGGGGAGTCATGCTACCTGTCTCCTGACGCCGAAGGTTTGCTTGTGCGTTTCACATCCAATGCTCGTCTCAGCATGCGGCGGGTTTCCACGGCGCCCACATCATAATTGATCTTGCCGTCATGGACCATGGATATTTTGCCGGTTTCCTCGGAAACCACCATTATCAGTGCATCAACCAGTTCGGAGAGTCCCAGGGCGGCCCGATGGCGGGTGCCGAAACTCTTGGAAATGTCGGGATTCCGGGAGAGCGGCAGCAGACAGCCGGCCATGGTGATCTTGCCCCTGTTGATGATCACCGCGCCATCATGAATCGGGGAGTAGGGGAGAAAAATTGAATTGAGCAGCTCGCTGGTGACCTTGGCCTCTATCTGGGTTCCTATCTCCAGCAGATGGTCGATGGGAAGGTGACGGACAATGACAATCAGGGCGCCGATCCTCTTCTCAGCCATCTCGCTGGCGGCCTTGATCAGTTCTTCGATCATCTCGGCCTCTTCGTCCCGCACATGGGGTTCTATCTGTCGCCGGCCCATGGACAGAAAGGCGCGACGTATGTCGGTCTGGAAGATGATGGCCAGGATAATCAGAGCGGATGAAAACAGGGAGCTAAGTAGCCAGGTGGTGGCGAAGAACCGGGAAAAGCGCGCGATGAACAGTGTGCTGAAGAAAACCAGCAATATCAGGAGCAGTCTGGTAGCTACGTCTTTTTTCAGAAACAGGACGAAATGGTAGATCAGAACAGCCAGGATAAGGATGTCGCAGAGGTCGAGCAGGGTAAATCTGGCTAGCAGGTCCGACATTCATTTCCCCGTTGGAGTCTGTCCGGCGAGTATGGAGTGCCAAGCGTAAGGTCGAGCGGTATAGCGGGGATGTATTCCCCGTTGCTGCATCAGGCGTTGTGCTCCTTCACGACGGCGTGGACCACGTCGGCAACATCCCGCATGGCGCGGACGTCATGCACCCGCAGGATGTGCGCGCCATGGCTGATTGCCAGGGCCACCGTTGCGGCCGTGCCGAAGAGACGATTGTCTATGTCCCGGCCGGTTATTGCTCCGATGAACGACTTGCGGGACGTGCCGACCAGAAGCGGCAGGCCGAGCGCGTTGAATTCCCGCAGACGACGCAGTATCTCCAGATTTCCGTGGCTGTTTTTCGCAAAACCGATTCCGGGATCGATGGCGATCCGTTCCCGCTCAATTCCGGCAGTCAGGGCGGTATCAACGGAGTCGCGCAGAGACTGCATGATTGCTCCGATCAGGTCGCTGTAGCAGGTGTTGTGCTGCATGTCGCCCGGAGTACCCCGAGTATGCATCAGAACCACTCCGGCGCCCGTTGCGGAAGCAACATCGGCCAGTCCGGCATCAAAGGTAAAACCACTGATGTCGTTGATGATCTCCGCCCCGCTAGCCATGGCATCCCGTGCCACAGCGCTCTTCCATGTGTCAATGGAGATGACACACTCCTGTATCTTCGTTAGTTCGCTGATAACCGGAATGACCCGTGCGGTCTCTTCTTCGGCGGACACCGCTTCGGCTCCGGGACGGGTGCTCTCACCGCCGATGTCGATGATATCGGCCCCCTCGGCAATCATCTCCCGTGCCCGTTCAACGGCCCGTTGCGGGTTCGCATAACGGGCGCCGTCGGAAAATGAATCGGGTGTCACGTTGAGAATACCCATGATCAGCGGGCGCGTCAGCTGAAGGTCCCGCCGCGCCGTTTTCCACACTGTCGGCGCCGATGTTGTGAACGCCAAGACGGTAGACAGTTCCATAGCCAGGGCCGGAAGACCAAATGGCTGATGGGCAAGTTTCAGGCAGAGATGTTTGAGTTGTTTGGGTGTACCGATCAGGATGACGTCGGTGGAGTCAATGCTGCAGGCCACGCTTCCACGGGCAACCGCCGCATCGCCCCCCAGGGCCAGCATTTCCTGCTTGAGGACATTTGCCTGGCGGCACTGCAGACGGGACAGATGAACACAGTGGGTCTGCATCTTGGCGGTCATGCTGGTGATGCCGCCCGGATCAACCCCGATGCGGCGCAATTCATGCTCTGCATCGGCCGGAGATCGTAGTTGAAGAACTCTCGCCGAAAAAACACCCATATATCTGTCAGGCCTGGATGTCGGTATGCCGTTCCTGCAAGGCTTTCTCTGCCTTCTGGCCACAGGTCGCGCCGCCGTTTGCAATTATCTGGTCAACTTCGGCCCCGGTCAGGTTTTCTTTCTCGATCAGGCATTCGGACAGGCTGTGCAGGTTCTGGATGTTTTCCATAAGAATCTTGTGGGCCTTGGCATAGCTTTCATCGACGATAAGCCTGATTTCCGTGTCGATTTCAACCGCGGTGGCTTCGCTGTAGTTCTTGTGGGTGGACATTTCACGGCCGAGGAAGATCTGTTCATCCTTTTTGCCAAAGGAAAGTGGTCCCAGTTTGTCGCTCATGCCCCATTCGCAGACCATCTTGCGGGCCAGTTCGGTGGCCTGCTCGATGTCGTTGCCCGCTCCGGTGGTAAAGGTGTTGAAGATGATGTCCTCTGCAGCGCGGCCTCCCATCAGCACGGTAATGCGGGCAAGCAGGGATTCCCGGGAGTAGCTGTGCTTGTCTTCGATGGGCAGCTGCATGGTAACACCCAGCGCGCGTCCGCGCGGGATAATGGAAACCTTGTGAACCGGATCTGTGCCGGGTATCGTTCTGGCAACCAGCGTGTGCCCGGCTTCATGGTAGGCGGTGCTCTTCTTCTCCTCATCGGAGATGACCATGCTGCGCCGCTCAACGCCCATCAGCACCTTGTCTTTGGCGCTGTCAAAATCAATTGATTCCACGACGTTTTTGTCCACACGCGCAGCCAGCAGCGCGGCTTCATTGACCACGTTGGCCAGGTCGGCTCCCGAAAATCCTGGTGTTCCGCGGGCAATCACCGCCAGATCCACATCGGGTGAGAGCGGCACTTTCTTGGCATGGACCTTGAGGATCATCTCACGCCCCTTGACATCGGGACGCGGTACAACCACCTGCCGGTCAAAACGACCCGGACGCAGCAACGCCGGGTCGAGGACATCAGGGCGGTTGGTGGCGGCGATCAGGATAACGCCCTCGTTGGATTCAAAACCGTCCATCTCCACCAGCAGCTGGTTCAGGGTCTGCTCACGCTCGTCATGGCCACCACCTAGTCCGGCGCCACGGTGACGACCAACGGCATCTATCTCATCGATGAAGATGATACAGGGGGCACTCTTTTTGCCCTGCAGAAACAGGTCGCGTACACGGCTGGCTCCGACGCCCACAAACATTTCCACGAAATCGGAACCGGAGATGGAAAAGAACGGTACACCGGCCTCACCGGCGATGGCGCGGGCCAGCAGTGTCTTGCCGGTGCCCGGCGGGCCCATCAGCAGCACACCCTTTGGTATTCTGCCGCCCAGTTTGGTAAATTTCTTGGGATCCTTGAGGAACGAAATGATCTCGTTCAGCTCTTCCTTGGCCTCTTCAATTCCGGCCACATCCTCGAAAGTGATCTTGACCTGACTCTCGGTCAACAACTTTGCGCGGCTCTTGCCGAATGACATGGCTTTGCCGCCACCGGCCTGCATCTGTCGCATGAAGAAAATCCAGACACCCACCAGTAATATCAGCGGAAACCATGAAATGAAAATCGACAACCAGGAAAATTTCTCCTCATCCGGTTTGGCGATGATCGTGACCTTTTTGTCGAGCAGTTTTTTGGTCAGATCGGCGTCGGATACCGGTTTGTAGGTGTGGAAGTCCTTGCCGTCCTTGCCCTCGAGCTTGCCGAAAATATCATTGCCCTGGATGGTGACGGAGGTAATTTTTCCCGCATCCACCTGGGAGATGAAATCGCTGAAATTGATCTTCTCGGTCGTGGCGTGGGGCTTGTTGATCATACTATACAGCAGGATCATCATCAAAAAGATGACTAGCCAGAGAGAGATGTTCTTGTAAAACTGGTTCACGTGTACCCCCAAGAGAAAGCGTGGATCATAAAGTTTAAATATAAATAACTAGCACACCAGGTGTCGGTTTACAAGAAAATTGGCTTGTTTTGAGGCCTTGCGAACGATTGGCCGCCGTGTCAAGGGATGGCGCGTCAGCTGTTGTATTACATTTTTCCTCTGGTATGTATACCGGGCGACAGGAGCCGGGCCGCAGATTCTTCAACATACCACAAAAGGCCGCCATCAACCGGTTTTACCCGTTGCGCGGGAAACAGGTCAGGAGTTAGCGGCCCCTCAAGCACCCTGCGCAGTACGGACGCTTTGCCCGGACCCGCAACCAGAAATACCACCAGTCCGGCCTGATTCAGGAGGGGTATCGTTACCGTGACACGCATGATATCCTCACCCGGTTTTTGAGTGGCAATTACCCAGTGATGCTGTTCTCTGAGTGCAGCGGTTCCGGGAAACAGAGAGGCTGTGTGACCATCGTCTCCCAGACCGAGCATGACAAGATCGAATCGGGCCTTGTCATCCGAAAAATGGGATCGCAGTGACGTTTCATACGCTGAGGCTGCCGTTTGTGGTGACCCGTCACAGGTGATCGGGTGAATCTGCCGTTCGGGCATCGGGACCCTGTCCAGAAGGGTCTGCCTGACCACATGGGCGTTGCTGCGCGGGTCTGTGTCAGCCACACAGCGCTCATCTCCCCAAAACAGATGGATGCTGTTCCAGGGTATGCGCTGACGGAATGGCTCTTGAGCCAGGAGCTCATAGGTGCGGCGGGGCGTTTCACCGCCGCTGAGTAGGGCTGAGAAGCGTCCTTGTGAAGCAACGGCCTGTTCTGCAGCCGATGCAAAAAGCTCCGCAATCCCCGTGCTGAGTGTCTCAATAGTGCTGAATACCTTGATCATTGGTACGATTTCTTCAAACTGGGCTGTAACCAGCTGTGGCCGCTCCGGGCAATCATGCGATCGGCTGCCTCCGGCCCCCAGCTTCCGGCTGCATAGTCGGGAAAATCGCTGGGTGGCACCGCTTCCCAGGCGGTCAGGATCGGCGATACTACGTTCCAGGCGCACTCCACCTGATCGGCGCGCATGAAGAGCGTGGCGTCGCCACGGATCACATCCAGCAGCAGCGTTTCGTAGGCCTCGGGAGCAGGTGCTTTGAACGCTTCCCGGTAGCGGAACTGCATGTCAGCCTCACCCAGCAGCAGGCGTGTGCCTGGTTGTTTAACCTGAATGCGGGTGCCGATACCTTCTTCGGGCTGAATCCTGATCACAATCCGGTTCGGCTGCCAGTTGTCCACCGCGGCAGAGGGGAAGAGCTGATGGGGAGGAGAACGGAAGATGATGGAAACCTCGGAAACCTTACTGGGAAGGCGTTTGCCGGTACGCAGGTAAAAGGGGATCCCCTGCCAGCGCCAGTTGTCGATGAAAAGCTTGAGGGCAACGTAGGTTTCCGTGGATGAAAGGGGTGATATGTCGGTTTCCTCACGGTAGCCCGGTACGGCTTTCCCCTCAACGAAGCCCCTGTCGTACTGCCCCCGTACCGCGCTCTGGTGGACCGTATCGGCCTGGATGGGGCGGATGGCGCGCAGCACATCCACCTTTTTGTTGCGGACCTCGTCGGCGTCGAACGATATGGGCGGCTCCATGGCCACCAGGCAGAGGATCTGGAGCAGATGATTCTGGACCATGTCGCGCAGGGTGCCGGACTGCTCGAAAAAATTGGCCCGGTTTTCTACCCCGACCGTTTCGGCGACGGTGATTTGGATATGTTCGATGTAGCGGCGGTTCCAGAGCGGTTCAAAGAGGGAGTTGGCAAAACGGAAGGCCAAAATGTTCTGCACCGTTTCCTTGCCCAGGAAATGATCGATGCGGTAGATCTGTGATTCCACAAACATTCCGGACAAGAGGTTGTTGAGTGCATGGGCTGAGGTAATGTCCCGGCCAAATGGTTTTTCCACCACCAGCCGGTCGCGTTTGCAGTCCCGGCAGACTCCGATCCTCTTCAGGGTTGCCGCTGCCGGTTCCATCATGTAGGGGGGGATGGCCAGGTAAAAGATGCGGTTGGCCCGAACTCCCCAGGCGTTGTCGAGCTCGTTCAGGCGTAGGGTAAGGGCGGCTCCGGATGTTGCTGAGGAGACATCCTCGGAAACATAGGAGATGTTGGCGGCAAAATCCTGCCAGGGATCTTCAGCGGCCTGTCCACGACGTGAAAACTGGTCCAACCCCTCTCTGAGATACCCGCGAAAAGCCTCGTCGTCCATTTTTCTTCGGCCGATGCCGACGATGGCATAGCGCTGGGGGAGCAGATTGTCCTGCAGGAGATTGTACAGCGCCGGTACAAGCTTGCGTTTGGTGAGGTCGCCAGCGCCACCGAAAATAATGATTATGGTTGGCTCAAGCGCTGTTGTTGACAGCATGGTCATGTCTCCTTTGTGGGTTCCTTTTCCCGATGCCCCCCGAATTCATACCGCATGGCGGACAGGAGCCGGTCGGCAAAATCCGCTTCGCCACGGGAACTGAAGCGCTGGAAGAGTGCCGTGCTCAGCACCGGCGCGGGAACGCCCGCTTCAATGGCGGTATTTATGGTCCAGCGCCCCTCACCCGAGTCGGAGACCCTGCCGGCGAATCCCTCCAAACCCTGGTCAGTGTTGAATGCCCTGGCGGTCAGATCGA
This sequence comes from Desulfuromonadales bacterium, assembly GCA_013377095.1. Taxonomy (GTDB): domain Bacteria; phylum Desulfobacterota; class Desulfuromonadia; order Geobacterales; family Pseudopelobacteraceae; genus Pseudopelobacter. The sequence continues at coordinate 16,558 of JACAAY010000005.1, read as the reverse complement.
GCAACCAGGAAGCGACAACACTTCCCCGTCGCCACAGTTCGGCAATGTCTGACAGGTTCAGGTCGTAGCGGAAGTGTTCGGGATTGCGCAGCGGTGTTGTTTCCGCATCGGTTTCCCGCTCACTGGTGCCGATATTGGCGTGGCGGAGGATGTTGAATCCTTCGGCGTAAGCTGCCATCAGGCCGTATTCGATGCCGTTGTGGACCATTTTGACAAAGTGTCCGGCGCCGCTCTCACCGCAGTGCAGGTAGCCCTGTTCGGCAGTGGAGGTTTGGGTGATGCGGCCGGGAGTGTCCGGTGCCGCCTCCTTGCCGGGCGCCAGTGAGGCGAAGAGCGGATCGAGATAGGCAACCTGCTCAATCTCGCCGCCGATCATCAGACAGTAGCCCCGTTCAAGCCCCCAGATCCCGCCGCTGGTGCCCACATCCAGATAATGAATCGACCTGTTGCGAAGCTCATTACTGCGTCGAATGTCGTCGTGGTAGTGGGAGTTGCCGCCGTCAATCAGAATGTCACCCGCGCTCAAAAGCGGGACAATGTCCGCGATGACCCTGTCCACCGAGGCGGCCGGGATCATCAGCCAGACAATGCGCGGCACCGGTAGTAACGAGATAAACTCGGCCAGCGACGAGGCTCCCGTTGCTCCCGCGCTGACCAGCGGTTCCATGGATGAGGCCCTGCGGGCGTGGACCACGCACTCGTGTCCGTTTCGCAGCAGACGGCGCACCATGTCTCCGCCCATCCTGCCTACACCGATCATTCCCATGCGCATGAAAACCTCCTTTTGATTACTCCCGAGAGTATACCGCCATTACGATGTTTTTCGACGTGTCATCAAGAGTAGCGCTGCGGGATAGGCGCACACCGCAGACCCAGATCAGTGTGTCGCCACTGAAAATGAGGGGAATCTGTCTCCGCTTTTCGAGGGGTATTTTATTATCGATAAAGAGATTCTTGAGCTTTTTGCTGCCAGTCATGCCCAGGGGATGTATGCGGTCACCCGGTCTGAAGGTACGCACATGCCAGGGAAAGGGGGCTTTGTCAGGATCGAAGAGCGCCGAGCAGGAGTGTCTTGAGGAGGGCGCAAGCGGTGCACGTGCCATGTGTAATGTTACGCTGGAACCATCGAAGAGGCGATAGTGACCGGGTCCGGGAATTTCGAACTCTTTAGCCCTATCCGTTTTTTCAGAGGACGTTTTTTGGAGAAGCAGCGTTCCGTACTCGCGTAGCGCAATAATGCGTCGCGGAAGGTTGATGCGTGCGTTGGGACGTGATGATTCGGCCAGCTGCTCCAGCGCCTGTATGTGACGCTGGGAGAAATGATCGCCATCTCCGGCCAGGGTTGTTAATGCCTGGCGGAAGAGCCTGCGTCTCAGGGCGGCGGGGGCTTCCGCCAGGCGGCTCAGCGAACAGGATATGCCCGTATCCGTTATGGTGCAGACAGAGGCTGACAGTGCAGATGCCTGGTGTTCCAGCAGCTCATTCTCATCGGCCAAAATCGTTGCGGTGGTAACCAAACGTTCGCGGATGGCAGGGTTGTACTGCTGCAAAAGCGGCAGCAGTTCGTGGCGGATGCGGTTGCGCAGAAAGGCCGTGTCATGGTTGCTGGAGTCTTCCCGATGCTTCAGTTGCCGGGCATCGAGATAAGCTTCGATCTCGCTGCGCGTGCTGGTCAGCAGCGGGCGGATACGGTTGTTGGTGCTGCGGAGTACCATGCCGGATAGGCCGGTGGCACCGGAACCGCGCAAGAGGCGCATCAGCACCGTCTCGGCCTGATCATCGCTGTGGTGGGCCAGGGCGATGGCGGTTGCCTGCCAGGTCGCACGGACTTCATCCAGAAAAGAGATGCGGGCCCGGCGCCCGGCATCTTCCAGGTTAAGGCCTTCACGGCGGGCCAGATCAGCCACATCGATGCGTCGGGACTCGAAGGGGAGGGCATACTGTTCAGCCAGTTCGCGGCAAAATTGCTCATCGGCATCCGATTCTTCTCCGCGCAGGCAGTGGTTGAGGTGGGCAACCACGAGTTGTGCCGACAATTTGTTTAATCCAGCCAGAATATCCAAGAGGACGGAGGAATCCATCCCTCCCGAGAGGGCAATGATGATGGTGTCGCCGGGACTGATAAGGTGCTGTTCATGGATGATGCGGCTGACACGTGCGGGGAGATTCGTAACAATCACTTCTTCTGTGTCTGGGCATGCACTTCGGACATGACCTGCTGCATGGCATCCTGCAGAGCCTGAAGCATGATCTTTGCATTCTCATCTGCGGAAGCGATCAAAGCCACGGTTTGACTGGTGCGCGACGCCACGGCAAAGGTTTTGACCCTGGAGCCGTTCTGGAAGATATCCACGGTGAACTTCAGCTCCTGTTTTACTTCTGTATTGAACAGGTCCCTGTTTACATTCATAAAGGAGGTGATATCACTGAGTTGGATGCCGAGGGTTGCGCCGACGGGAAGCGGGTCCTTATAGGTGGCGTTAAAGCCAGCGTGTTTCAGTTCCAGCAGCAGCGCATCGGTGACCCATTCTCCCTGGTTGCGGTCTGCCAGCAAGTCGGCCTTGTGAACGCCGTGCACATTGTTGAGAGCGCCGACGATCCATTCTCCTCTGCTGTTTCTGACGGCAGGAGCGGAATTGGCGCGGGCAACAACAATAGATTCGCTCTGACGGCCAAAAGCGCGATCAATGGGTGAGTAGCTTAAATCAATTTTCTGGTCGATTGTGGCACAACCCGAAAGGCTTGCCGCCAAGAGCAGCGTACCGAGTAGAAGGTGGGTGATAAAGGGTAATCCGGTCTTCATGGCGCATGCCTCGCTGGTGATGGGAATGGTTTCTGTTTGTAGTATTATATTAAAATATTGGCGGATGCAATCCTGTGAAAACACACTTGTGAAATCTCAGCTTAGGGACTAATATTGATTAAAATGATAAGTAATGGGTGGTTAGTATGCCGTCTACCGTGGAAAATAGATTACATACTCCTGCAACGCATGTCGCGTCTGGTCTGCCGCAGCGGCAGATCGACCAGAAAACACCGGAAAAGGGGGGGGGGTCAGCCCGTGCGGGAGGTCAACCCCAGCGTTTTTCCGAAGATATTGTGACCCTCTCCACCTCACTGACCGACACCGCCGTTTCCGTGGAAAAGAAAAAACCGTCCCTTGCCGTGACTTCCGGTGAGAGAAAAGCCCTGCTGGGGTCCGGAAATCCCACCTCCACATTCTCAATTTATGGATAACCCGTTCAATCCCTGCCAAATACCAGATTCAAGACACAACTGAAGATGCTGTAGAGAAGAGCCGCCACAAAGGCGGCACCGAAGCCGGCAACCCGGAACCCTTCCAGCAGATGGGCGGCCAGATAGAAAATAAAACCGTTGATCACCAGGGTGAAGAGACCCAGGGTAACCACGGTTGCCGGCAGGGTTAACAGCACGATGATCGGTCGCAGGAATGTATTCAGGAGGCCGATGACCAGAGTTGCCAGCAACAGATCCCTGAAGTGGTCGATGTGGATGCCTCCGGGAATCAGCTTCATCACCATAAACAGCGCAAAGGAGTTCAACACCCATCGGAGTACGATTTTCGTCATGCTGTCACCTGGCGGCTAGAGCCACCGCTTTCTTTTGAAATAGAGAATCATCAGCAGGGAGAGCGCAACCATCACTCCCCACAGCTCAAAGTAACCATTGGGCCGTTCCAGTTCAGGCATGTGTTTGAAATTCATGCCGTATACACCCACCAGAAATGTCAGCGGCAGAAAAATGGTGCCGATTACGGTCAGAAACTTCATGACTTCATTCGTACGGTTGCCGATGCTGGAAAGGTACAGGTCAAGCATGCCGGAGAGCAAGTCGCGGAAGGTCTCGATGCCGTCAATCACCTGGATGGTGTGGTCATAGATGTCGCGGAAATAGACGCGGGAAACATCGCTGATCAGCTTCGATTCACCCCTTTCCAGGGCCGCGGTTACCTCGCGTAGCGGCCAGACACTTTTCCGCATGAAGATGATTTCCCGCTTGAGTCCGATAATACGTTTGAGAATCTGTTGAGTCGGCCCCTCGGCCAGTTCCTCCTCAAGGTCTTCGACAAACTCACCCATGTCTTCCAGTACGGTAAAATATCCGTCAACAATTGCATCGATCAGGCCGTAGGCCAGATAATCCGATTCCAAACTCCTGATGCGTCCCCGGCCGGCGCGCATGCGTTCACGGACCGGTTCGAATACATCGCCTTCGATTCCCTCCTGGAAGGAAAGTAGATAACCGGGACCGAGGATCATGCTGATCTGTTCGGTCTCGATCCCGTGATCCTTGTGAAACCCTACCATGCGGGCAACGATAAAGATATAGTCACCATAATCCTCGAGTTTGGGGCGCTGGCTGGTGTTGACAATATCCTCCAGAATCAGCGGGTGCAGTCCATAACAGTCACCAAAGTGCCTGATCAACTCCACATCCTGCAACCCTTCCACGTTGACCCAGGTAATATCGCTCGTGCCTTTTATCGGGATACATTGGTCAAGGTTGTCCGGGCGGTACTCATGTATATTCTGTGGCGAGTAGGTCATGACGCTGACGGTGGATATCCCGGTTGTCGGCAGCTTGCCGGTATGGACCAGTGTTCCGGGGGGAAGGCCGGCCTTGCTCGACTGACCTCTGTAATGGGATCTTCGGCGCATGTTCAGATTCCCAGTATGTCAGCCATGCGCAATAGCTCATCATTGACTTTCTTCTGACCGCCGGTGGAAACCATTTCCAGCAATGTGGTGGTCAGATTGGAAGCGGACATTCCCACCATGACCCCCTTGGTACCGCACAGCAGTAATTCCACCGCCTTGCGCCCAAAACGGCTCCCCAGCAGCCGGTCATAAACGGTTGGCGCACCACCGCGCTGGTAGTGCCCCAGAACCGTTACCCGTGTTTCGAAACCCACTGAATTTTTAAGCCGTTCGGCCAGTTCCTGGGCGTGTCCGGCACCTTCGGCCAGGATGATCAGCGCATTCGTGCGCCCCTCATCATAGCGTCGGTGCAAGCGGTTGCACATGTCGTCCAGATCCAGTATTACCTCTGGAACAATGGCGAACTCTGCGCCGGTGGCAATGGCCGCGATACTTGCCAGATACCCCGAATTACGCCCCATGACCTCCACGATAAAGGCCCGGTCGTGGGAGTTGGCCGTATCCTTTATGCAATCCACCGCGTAGATGATGTTGTTGAGCGCCGTATCCACACCCAGGGCCATGTCGGTGTAGGGGATGTCGTTATCGATGCTGGCCGGAATGCCGATCACCGGGAAGCCCAACCGTTCCAGGGCCAGGGCGCCGTTCAGAGAACCATCCCCACCGATCACGATCAGCCCGTCAACTTTTTCCGCCAGCAGGTTTGCCAGCGCCTTCTGGCGACCCTCTTCGCTCCGGAATTCCGCGGATCGGGCCGACTGCAGGAAGGTTCCGCCGCGTTGCAGCGTGCCGGAGACCGATCTGGTGTCGAGGGCGATAAAGTCATTTTTCAGCAGGCCGGCAAAACCCTTGCGGTAACCGATCATCTCCACATTGTTGGCGATGGCGGTGCGTGTCGCCGCCCGGATAGTGGCGTTCATTCCTGAACAGTCGCCACCGCTGGTGAGAATTGCAAGTCGTTTCATTGGTGTCTCCTGGTCGATAAATCGATCTGTACCGCGGGCTGCGCCAGTTGCCAGTGGTTATCCCCCGGCTGCAAAAAGGTCCTGCAATGTTTTCTGACGAAAATCGAAGATCCGTTTTAGTCTCGGCACCACGAGAAAGCGGTTAACCATACGGGAAAACTGCATGTGCGGCAGCAGATAGTGCACAAGATCGAACATTTCAACCCCTCCGTCAACTTCCTTGAAATGGTGCTGATGATGCCAGAATCGATAGGGTCCGAAGCGTTGTTCGTCAACAAAGAATAATGGTTTGTGGACGTGGGTGATTTCGGTTGTCCAGGCAACCTTGATTCCGAAAAGCGGACGCAGTGAGTAGGTCAGGATCATCCCGGGGTGGATTTCACTGCGAGGGTTACAGGTTAATCGGAATTCCATGGAGGGAGGCGTGATGCGCGCCAGATTGGCGGGGTCGCAGAAAAAACTCCAGGCCTGTTCCCGGTCGATGGGGAGTGTCTGTGTGCGTTCAAAGGAGAATGGTTTCATCGTCGCTTACTGTCCTTGGTTTTTTTCAGCCACTCCATACGCTCCACAATACTCTTCTCGTAACCAAACCCCTTGGGATCGTAAAATTTCCGGCCGGCCAGCGAGTCCGGCAGACAGTTCTGCCCGGCATACCCCTCTGAAAAGTCGTGGGCGTACTGGTAGCCCTTGCCGTAACCCAGTTCCTTCATCAGTCTGGTGGGGGCGTTGCGGATATGCAGTGGAACCGGCAGGGCGCCGCTATTTCGTACCTCTCCCAGGGCCGCATCGATACCGATGTAGGAGGCATTGGATTTGGGAGCGGTGGCAAGATAGGTAACCGCCTGTCCCAGGATGATGCGTCCTTCAGGCATGCCGATCACCTGGAAGGCCTGCAGGGCGGAGACGGCCAGTTGGAGCGCCCGTGGGTCGGCGTTGCCGATGTCCTCCGATGCCAGAATGATCATGCGCCGCAGGATGAAGATCGGGTCCTCACCCGCCTCCAGCATGCGCGCCAGCCAGTACAGGGCAGCGTCAGGGTCACTGCCGCGCATGGATTTGATAAAGGCGGAGATGACGTTGTAGTGCTCCTCGCCCCCCTTATCGTAGAGCAGTGCCTTTTTTTGCAGCGCCTCCTGGGTGACCTCAATGGTGATGAGTGTATCCCGTGTCAGACCCGCCGCAACCTCCAGGGTGTTCAGGGCGACCCGGGCATCACCTCCGGCATGATCAGCAAGAAAACCCAGCGCCTCCGTAGAAATGCCCAGCCCGAGTTTCCCCAGACCCCGTTCCCGGTCAGTCAGGGCTTGCTGGAGCAGCGTTTCGATGGTTGGCGCCTCCAGCTGTTTGAGTGTCAGCACGCGGCAACGGGAGAGCAGTGGGGCGATCACCTCAAAGGAGGGGTTTTCGGTGGTGGCGCCGATCATGGTGACAACCCCTTTTTCCACATAGGGGAGGAAGGCGTCCTGCTGGGATTTGTTGAAACGGTGGATTTCATCGACAAAAAGAATGGTGCGCATTCCGCGGCTGGCATAGCCCTCGGCTTCGCGGAATATTTCGCGGATTTCCTTGATGCCGGACAGTATGGCTGAAAAGAAGATGAAGTGCGCCTTTGTTTCCCGGGCGATAACATGGGCCAGGGTTGTCTTGCCGCAACCGGGTGGTCCCCAGAAGATCAGCGACGAGAGGCTGTCGGTTTCGATCATGCGCTGCAGAATACGCCCCTCACCCACCAGATGCTCCTGGCCGGTGAACTCGGCCAGGGTGCGCGGGCGCATGCGCTCGGCCAGCGGTGCGGATGTGGAGGATGTGGCTACGGTGTCGTTCGTGTCCCAAAGACCGGGTGAATGCTGTTTCATGCTCTCTCAGGCCAGATTGCGCCGGCTGTGGCGGCGGATCTTTTCAGGATGGATATTCCAGATGTCACGGGCGTATTCGGCTATGGTGCGGTCGCTGGAGAATTTGCCCATGGCGGCGGTGTTGAGGATCGACGTGCGGGCCCACTCTCCGGGTTGTTGATAGAGCTGGTCCACCTTCTGCTGGCAGGCGATGTAGTCGGCATAGTCAGCCAGCAGCAGATAGGTGTCGTTTGCCAGCAGGTTGTCGCTGATCGGCCTGAAACGTCCGGGGTTGTCGGGCGAGAAGGAGCCATCGGCAATCATGTCCAGCGCCTGTTTCAGCTCCGGGTTTGCCTGGTAGTAATCATGGGCACGGTAACCGCTTTTTTTGAGGTTTGCAACCTGATTGGCATCCAGTCCGAAAATGAAGATGTTGTCCCGGCCGACCTCTTCCATGATTTCGATGTTGGCGCCGTCCAGCGTACCGATGGTCAGAGCCCCGTTCAGAGCATATTTCATGTTGCCGGTGCCGGACGCCTCGGTTCCCGCCGTGGAAATCTGTTGTGAGAGATCGGCGGCCGGAAAGATGTTTTCGGCCAACGAGACATTGTAGTTGGGAATGAACACAACCTTGAGCAGTTTATTAACCGCCGGGTCGTTATTGACCACGGCTCCCACGGCGGTGATCAGTTGAATGGTCAGTTTGGCCATGTAATAGGAGGGGGCCGCCTTGCCGCTGAAGATGATGGTGCGCGGCGTTATCACGCATCCGGGAGAGGATTTGATGCGGTTGTAGCGTGTGATGACGTGCAGCACATTCAGAATCTGGCGTTTGTACTCGTGGATACGCTTAGTCTGGCAGTCGAACAGGGAGTCGGCGGACACCGGAATAGCGGTCAGTTTCAGAATCTGTTCGGCCAGGCGGCGTTTGTTTGCCTGTTTGACCTCGATCCACTGCTGCTGGAAGTCCCGGTCATCGGCCAGCTCGCGCAGTCGGGTCAACTCGTCCAGGTCGGTGATCCAGCTGTTCCCGATTTTGGAGGAGATCAGGTCCGCCAGCCAGCGGTTGGCGTGCTTCAACCAGCGTCGCTGGGTGATGCCGTTGGTCTTGTTGTTGAAGCGCTCCGGCCACAGGTCGTGGAAGTCTCGAAACAGGTCGTCTTTCAGGATTTGACTGTGCAGGGCCGAGACACCGTTGATTGAGTGGCTTCCCACTATGGCCAGATGGGCCATGCGGATATGTTTTGCGCCCTCCTCGCCTACAATGGACATGCGGCGCAGCTTGTCCGTGTCTCCGGGAAAACGGGTGGCAACATTTTTCAGGAAATGATCGTTGATCTCATAGATGATCATCAGGTGTCGCGGCAGAATCTGTTCCAGCAGGTGAACCGGCCATGTTTCCAGCGCTTCGGGCAGGATGGTGTGGTTGGTGTAGGCAAAGGTTTCTACGGACATTTTCCAGGCGCTGTCCCAGTCCATCCGTTTCTCGTCCAGCAGGATCCGCATCAGTTCGGGAATGGCCAGGGTAGGGTGGGTGTCATTGAGTTGGATGGCAACTTTTTCAGGCAGCAGGCTGAGATCCGAATGTTTCTTTAAAAAACGGTAGAAGATATCCTGCACCGTTGCGGAGGAGAGAAAATACTCCTGGCGCAGGCGCAACTCTTTTCCCTCCGCCACATGATCGGCGGGGTAGAGCACCTTGGAGATGTTTTCCGTGCGCATTTTGGATTCCACTGCGCCGATGTAGTTGCCCTGGTTGAAAAAGGAGAGTTCGAAATCGCGGGTTGACTTGGCGCTCCACATGCGCAGCGTGTTGACAGCGGAAGTGCCGTAACCGGGCACCGGAACATCATAGGCCATGGCCATGACATCATGGGTATCAACCCATTCATAACGTTGTTCTCCCTGCTCGTCGTTATATTCCTGAACCCGCCCGTGATAACGGATCTTGTGGAGGTGCTCCTGACGGCCGAATTCCCAGGGGTTGCCGTAGCGCAGCCAGTTGTCCGGCACTTCGTACTGGGCGCCGTCCACTATTTTCTGATAGAACATGCCATATTCATAGCGGATGCCGTAACCGTAGGCCGGGAGCGACAGGGTGGCCATGGAGTCCAGGAAACAGGCCGCCAGCCTTCCCAGACCACCGTTACCCAGACCGGCGTCCCACTCGGTCTCCTGCAGGTCTTTCAGGTCAATCCCCATCTCCTTGAGCGCATTTTCCCACTCCTCCATGATTCCCAGATTGATCAGGCTGTTGCCCAGGGTGCGGCCGATCAGGAATTCCATGGAAATGTAGTAGACCCGTTTTGCGTTGTTAATGTAGTAGGACTGCTGGGTGTCCAACCAGCGGTCCACCAGCATCTCACGCACGGCGTGGGCCAGCGCCAGATAGAGGTCGGCCTGGGTTGCGGTAAATTTGTCCTTGACGATGGTGTATTGGAGGTGGCGCAGAAAGATGCGTTGCAAATCACTCGGAGTCGGTTTCGTTTCTATCGATGCATCGATGTCTGAAACGTTCATGGGGCACACCCGTTAGGAGAAATGGCAACAATGCGGAAAGTATATCGGCAGTTTATCATGAATGCAAGGTGAGGGCGCCGGGCGCGAGCGTGACAAAGCTCACAACACATCAAAATTATTAAATTATTTCGTGGTTCATGGGAATATAAATGTTGTGTGAAGGGTTTTAATGTGTTAAAGAAACCGCGTTCGATTGTTAAGGAGATAAGGTATGGCGGGAGTTTGCGTATCATTCAGGGTGGTTTTGGGGTTCTGCTTCCTGGCTGTAACCTTGATGCTTGTTTCCTGCTTCGGAGCGGGGGGTGATTGCGTCTGGGCAGCAGAATCCGGGGATGATCCGGATATCCGCTATCTGAAGCAATTGACTATCGAAAACCTCCTCTCTACTGAAGTGACGTCAGTATCCAAAAAAATTGAGACGGTTGCCAATACCGCGGCGGCTGTCTTTGTCATTACCCATGAGGATATCCGCCGCAGCGGCAGCAGAACCATTCCCGACCTGTTGCGCATGGTTCCCGGAGTCAATGTTGCCAGTATCAATGCCAACAGCTGGGCAATTTCTTCGCAAGGTTTTAACGGCCGCTTCAGCAACAAACTGCTGGTGATGATCGACGGCCGGACAGTTTACTCACCTTCTTTTTCCGGAACCTACTGGGATGTGCAGGACACTCTCCTGGAGGATATTGATCGTATTGAAATCATACGCGGTCCCGGTGCAACCATCTGGGGAGCCAATGCCGTCAACGGCGTTATCAATATCATCACCAGGAGCTCCGATCAAACCCAGGGCCTGTTCGCATCCGCGGCAGCGGGAAACAGAGTGCGAGGCGAAGGCAATCTGCGCTATGGCGGAAACCTGACTGACAAGGGTTCCTATCGTTTATTCGCCAAGTATTCGGGGCATGATGATTTCGTCAATGGCAATGGCACAAAAGCAGCGGATGCCTGGGATGTGGTACGGGGAGGATTTCGTGCGGACTGGGAGCCGAGTGGTCATGATGTGCTCACGTTTCAGGGAGATATCTATTCCGGAGAATCGGGCCAGACCATGAGTCTTCCCGGCACGACCCCCACTGTTTTCCCCAGCAGGATAAACCTGTCGGGCGGCAACCTGCTGACGCGTTGGGAGCGTCAGTTGCACGATGGAGGGGGGCTCTCGCTGCAGGCCTATTACGACCACACCAGGCGTTTTGACGCCTATATGAAAGAATCGCGGGACACCATCGATGTTGATTTCAACCATCGTATGCGCCTGCTGGGAAATCACGAGTTGGTCTGGGGTGGCGGCTACCGTTGGACAACTGATGCAACCCAGCCGGGTGTCACCACGGCTTTCATTTCGCCTAAACGCCAGGATAACCTGTACAGCATGTTTATCCAGGATGACATTGCCCTGTTTGATAAGCGGTTCCATGTTATCTTGGGTTCGAAGTTCGAACATAACGGTTACAGCGGTTTTGAGGTGCAGCCGACCGCCCGCCTGCTCTGGACGCCTGACCCGCACCAGTCCGCCTGGCTGGCGGTTTCCCGTGCTGTCCGGACACCCTCGAGGACAGATCACGATATAACCGCCACGCTCTATGATTTTCCGGGAACATCCACGCAGCCACATACACGTGTCACCCTGAATGGAAGTTCCACCTTCAAGTCCGAAGAACTCCTGGCCTATGAAATCGGATACCGAACTCAGCCCGTAGACTGGCTTTCTTGTGATCTGACGGCATTTTATAATGACTACAAACGCCTGAGGAGCGCGGTGGCGGGACAACTGTCCACGGTGATAGATTCGGGAGGCGTTACCACAACTCTTCCCCTGCGGATCGGCAATGACCTGGAGGGAGATGCCTTTGGTGTGGAGCTGTTCGGTAGTATCAAGATGGCTGAATGGTGGCGGGTTTTTCTCGGTTACTCCTGGTTACGCATGAACCTGAAAGATATGCCCAAACTGCTTCCCGTTCCAACCCAGGAATATAACGAGGGCCCGCAGCACCAGTTCTCCGTGCGCTGGCACATGGATCTGCCGCACCATGTCGAGTTTGATCCGGCCCTGTACTATGTATCCCGAATCAGCCAGCGCAGGGTTCCTGCCTATGTCAGGTTGGACCTCCGTCTCGGGTGGCGCCCGCTGGAGTGGGTCGAGGTCAGTGTCAAGGCGGAGAATTTGCTGGAAGAGAATCACGCCGAATTTGGAGATGATTTGGGTTTGCAGGCCAGTCGGGTTCCGCGCAGTTTTTTTGGAGAAGTACGGTTTTTCTATTAACCGGTCTGGTACACGCTCCGCTGTTTTGTTTGAATTTGAGTAACATACTTGTTTAAAGGCAATAATGTCCTTGGCTCGCCATCTGAAAATACTGCTGGTTTTTCTGTTTGCTGTTACGGCGGCGACTGAATGTTATGCGGATGTGAAGCCCTATGGTGAATACCAGGTCAAGGCAGTTTTTCTCCTTAATCTGACCAGTTTTGTCAGCTGGCCGGCAGAATCATTTTCCGCTCCAGCCGAGCCCTTCAGGGTTGTTATTCTTGGTGACGATCCCTTCGGAGCGGTTCTGGATAAAGCAATCAAGGGAGAATCGGTCCAGGGACATCCCATTGTTATTGAACGTCGCACCTATCGCGAAGGGGCGCAACCGTGCCATCTTTTATTCATCAGCCCCTCCCTGAAACGAAAAGTTCCCGAGATTCTTGCCAACGTCAAAAACATGCCCCTGCTCACGGTTGCCGACCAAGCCGGTTTCTGCCGACAGGGAGGCATGATCAACCTTATCTACAGAAACGGGCGTGTATTGATTGAAGCAAACGCCAGAGCAGCGGAAAATTCCGGGTTGCAAATCAACTCAAAACTGTTGCGTTTATCCATCCCCTATTGATTTTTGTGTAGTGATGTCTGGACTGGATAGGATAACTGAATCATGAATATTTTAAAAAATCTTCCTATAAAACATAAGCTTATCACCATGATCATGACCATGTGCGTCCTGGTCCAGTTGATCTGTTCCGCCCTTTATCTCGCTGATAAGGTTATTTCATTTCGCAGGGAAATCCTTGCAACCATGTCGACGTTGGCCGAGGTTACCGCCATCAATAGCACAGCGGCACTGTCATTCAACGATAACAGCACGGCACGGGAAATTCTTTCGGCGCTGAGCGTTGAGCCAAACATCCGCATAGCAACCATCTTCAGCCAGGATGGAGTACCTTTTGCGACCTACCAGAAGGATGGTCTCGTTTCCCGTGCCGAATCCACCGTTTTCGATCAACAGGCCGGTCAACTCTTTAAACGCGACCCCAGGGGGCACAGTTTCAGCCACAAAACCCTTGATCTCGTTCGCCCCATAACGTTGGGGCCACGTCGGATCGGTTTTCTTGCCGTCCGCAGCGATCTAAATACATTTTACAGTGGACTCTGGTGGCATGTCGGGATCACGCTGGCAGGTTTTATTGTCGTCTCATGCGCCCTCTATATCATCGCCAAACGTCTTCAACGAATCATTTCTGAGCCCATTTCACGTTTTGCCGAGACAATCCATACGGTTTCACAAACAGAAAATTTTGCCATCAGGGCCGAAAAGATACACAGTGATGAGCTGGGGGTTTTGGTCGACGGTTTTAATGCCATGCTGGCCCAGATTCAGGATCGTGACAGGAAGCTCGAGGCAGCGGTACATGAGTTGATGATTTCAAAAAAGTCTGCTGAAACAGCCAATATCACCAAATCACAGTTTCTGGCAAATATGAGCCATGAAATCCGCACTCCCATGAACGGTGTGATAGGTATGGTTGAGCTTTTGCTCAACATTGAATTGCCCCCCAAACAACGTCATTATGCTGCTCAGGCCCATAGATCCGCAATCAGCCTTTTAACGCTAATCAATGATATCCTTGATCTCTCCAAGATCGAGTCTGGTAAGCTGGAGCTGGAATCAACAGATTTCGACCTGCTTGCCGTAACCGAGGAAACCATCGAATCGTTTGCCGAAGCTGCCGCTTCAAAGGGGTTGGAACTGGTCTGTCTGGCGGGCTCAGGTCTGCCTCGCCTTGTCAGGGGGGATGCTGTTCGGTATGGCCAGATCCTGATCAATCTGATCAGCAATGCGATCAAGTTTACCGAGCAGGGTCAGATTGTGGTGGATGTGCAGCAGCTTGAAATCACAGAGGAATATGTGCGGATTTCCTGTTCGGTTTCCGACACCGGTGTCGGTATTGCCCCGGATAAGACGGAAAAAATATTTGATTCATTCCGTCAGGCGGATGGCTCGACAACGCGCAAATTCGGCGGAACAGGTCTGGGGCTGGCAATATCCCGGCAACTGGTTGAAATGATGGGTGGTGCCATTGATGTGGAAAGCGGGGAAGGTGAGGGCGCCTGTTTTACCTTTACGCTTCGCTTTGGCACTTCATTGGCTGAAAACACCGTCGAAACATCGATCAGTGAGCTGTTGTCCGGTAAACGTGTGGTACTTGTGGGGGGGAATCAGCGTTACCTTGATCTTATCCGCGACCAGTTGATCCACTGGGGTATGCACTCCCGAAGTGTGTCATTGAGACCTGCGGGAGTAGCGCGTGTGCATGAAGCGTTTGATGGTGACCATAACGTTGACCTGATTGTGGTGGATGGGGACGGTTTTTCGCTTCAGGATTTCATCCCGCTTCAGCAGTTTCTGGCCTTCGCTTCGTCCAACTCCAAACCTCTGCTCCTTCTTTCGCGTCTGCATCGTGATGAATGCGCTGACTCTGTGCCGAATGTGGAATTGACCGGTTTTATCAAAAAACCGGTTCTGCCGTCGCAACTGTTACGGCGAATCGATGCTGCCCTGTGTGGTGAAGTGCTCGCATCGGAACTGGCCTGCCACATGGCTGATGGTGTCACTGACAGGAGAACGGCACTCTTTTCTGCTGATATTCTGCTGGTTGAGGATAACGAGGTTAATCAGGAAGTTGCCGCCGGTCTGTTAGAGAGCCTGGGGTGCAGGGTAACCGTTGCCGAGAACGGCGCCATTGCGTTGGAGGCTCTTTTGCACCGGCGCTACGATCTTGTGTTCATGGACTGCCAGATGCCGGTTATGGACGGGTACACGGCAACCCGCGCAATCCGTGACCGGGAACGGGAGGGTGCGTTTCCGTGGCAACCGATCGATAATGCGAGCCAACCGGTCCCGATTATTGCCTTGACCGCCCATGCCATGTCCGGAGATCGCGAAAAGTGTCTCAGCCAGGGCATGAATGATTATGTGAGCAAACCTTTCAATCTTGACGCTCTTGTTCACGTACTGGAAACCTGGCTTCAGGAACCGGCTGTGCCCACAACGCTGCAGAGGTGTGAGGCGATTCCGTCACAGGAGAATGAACAGGCTTCTGGCGTCCAGACGCTTGACCGTACGGTGCTGGCGGAACTACAGGGGATTCACCGGGAGGGTGATGACCGGTTTCTGGTGAAGCTCATTGACACCTATTTGAGGTCTTCAGGGAAGCTTATGGACTCCTTGCGAAAATGCGCGCTTGAGCTGAATGCGCCGGGCGTCATGCACGCGGCGCACGCCCTCAAATCAAGCAGTGCGAGTCTGGGGGCTACTCGGCTTACAGATCTCTGCAATTGTCTTGAAGCGGCTGCGCGGGCAGGGGAGCTGGGATGCATTGGAGAGCTGGTTTCCCTGGTTGAAGGGGAGTATCCGCTGGCTTTGGATGCCCTGCTCAGGGAAAAGAATGCCTGTACGCAAACAATGCATTCGGTTCAGGGGGGATCGATTGCGTTTTCGAATTTATTCCAGGAGCTCCCCGCGTCATTGAAAGAAGAATGCTCCTCCGCCACCGCACTATCTCGAGATGAGTGCGGTGCGGGATTATCAGTTTTGGTTATGGACGATGAAGAGTTGATTCGCGATGTCGCCGGCATGATGCTTGAACATCTCGGGTTCCGGGTAACAACCTGTATTGATGGTCAGCAGGCGCTGTACGAATATCGGCATGCCATTGATTCCGGTTCGCCATTTTCCGCCGTTATCATGGATCTCGTTATTCCGGACGGCATGGGTGGACTGGAGGCTGCGCAGCGTATTCTTGCCATTGATCCTGCCGCCAATTTGATCGTCTCCAGTGGCAATCCGGAAGATCCTGCCATGGTCGAGTACGAAAAATACGGTTTCAGCGCAGCGATGAAAAAGCCGTACCGGGTCGAAGATGTTGCCGAGTTGTTAGCCGGTCTGACCTGCCCACCGCTGCAGGAGCTTGGCGTGCATTCAGTGCAACACGAGGCCGGATCATGTGGTTTTGCCGATGGTAAATCGATTTGTGCGCAGTGGGATATTTAAGTTTAAGTGTAAATGTTTTTGTAGATGAGTATGTATGATTTGTATAAAATTAGTGATATTAAGATGTTATGAATGTATGGCCGGTGCTCTGATGATGTCAGAGGTGAAATAATATATTGAGATTAAAAAAATACCGCCGCTACTCTTGACTAATACATCCATTTATGTGTATTACTGTTTCCGCCCAAGGGGGCTGGCTGGATTTACGGGAGAACATGATATGAATATGAGCGCATACTTTGTATTTTTTCTTT
>JACAAY010000049.1 GCA_013377095.1 Desulfuromonadales bacterium | reverse complement strand
GTAGCGTACCGTCGCTGCTTCCGGTGATCCGCATCTCCTTCAGAAAGGGGTTGGCTCTGCCCAGGTTCAGGCAGGCCCACTGGGCCCGGATCTGGCCGCTCAATGGATTCAGGGCCAGATCAACAGCCAGGTTGAGACGCTCCGCAGCGCCAGCACTGAGGGACAGGGGTGAGAGGTGCACATTTCCGGCGCTGACGGAAAACGTTGCCGGAGTTGTCATGTTCCAGGGGCCGGAGCTGTCCCTGCCGGCGAGACGACTGATCGCTCCCTTCCAGGTACCGGCGGCGTATCCGGCAGCCAGGGTCAGCTGTGCCTCGCTGCCGGTTGAACGCAGGGTTGCGTTGAGGGTGTGATGCGGCAACGTGCCGTCTGCGGAAAGGGTCACGGTATTCACTCTGTAACCGCCATGGGCCAGGTCCCGCAGTGATGCGGCGACATGCAGGGGGTAGTCCGTGCCCTGGTCAAGCCGGGCATTCAGAGTGGCGGCCGCTATCCGCGTTCCGGCGTAGGCCAGTTTGCTGGCCGTTCCGGAGACGGCGCCGCTGAGCTGCCGGTCACGCCAGCGCAGCCAGCCATCGGCCTGGAGTGTCCCGGCCGATCCCGGAACCAGACGGGAAAAGTCACTGATCCGTGCGGCAAGCGTAAGCCGCTGATTCAGGATTCCCGAGGCATGCAGGTCAAAGCCCTTTCCCTGTAATGCCAGCCGGGCAAGGGAGAGCGTGTTGTCGCTGAAATCAGCCTGTAGGTTACCGGTCAGGGTCTGCCCGTGCAGGCTGCTTTCCAGGAGGGTTGCGCTGACGCTACCGGTGAGGGGTGTCTTTCCGGACCAGGCCAGGGCGCCTTGTGCGTTGAAATTCGCCACGCCTTTCCAGCCCGGGTCAATCCTGGCGGGATTGAGATTCGTGCCGCTGAGCTTGCCCCGTAGTGCAAAGCCGTTGCTCCAGTTCAGATCCAGAGCACCCGCCACGGATCCATCGAGGAGTTTGGCGGTCGGGACCAGTTTCATGCCGCTGCGTGTACCCTGGTAGGTGGCGGAGACCGCGGTCGCCTGCCATCCCCGCGCCCGGTTGGCAAGGGTGACATCACCCCGGTAGCTCTCCATGGTTCCCGCAAACCTGAGGGCGCCGGAGAGGCTGGTCGGCACGTGCAGCTCGGGAGCCAGATCCAGGTCTTCCGTAGTGAGCTGCAACGAAAGAATTGCTTCACGGGTTGGAAACGCCAGCGATCCATCGGCCGTTATCAGGCCCTTTTGCCCCGGTCTGGTCAGACGCAGCCGGCGCAGGTTGAAGGAGTTGCGCGTCAATCCCACCTCGCCGCTCAACTCCAGCAGCTTGCGTGTGCCTGCGCTGCCGGCAACCGTGATCATTCCGGCGAACTGTTCCGTGCCCGAGTTCCGGCTTTTACGCGCCAGCACGGTAAATCGATCCATCTCCGCCAGGGGCTGCGCCAGGGAAAGGGCCAGATCCGTTGTCAGGGTCGGGTGGGTGAAACCGGCCGCGACCATGCCGTGAATCCGCCCTGATGGTGAGTCTGCCGAGAGATCGGCAATGGAAAGCATACCGTTCTGCCAGGTGACGGAGCCGGCCAGTGATGTCAGCAGCAGCGGTTGCTCCCGCAGGTGGCGATAGCTGAGATTCGTTACCCGCAGGCGCAGGATCCTTCCGTCCAGCAGTCGCACAGGCTGGGATGCCCGGGGCCAGTTCAGGTCCGGCGGCTTGGTGTCAAGGGGGGCGTCATCCTGAATTCGCGCCCCGGTGATGAGCAGGTCCTGGACGGCAATGGTTCCGGTCAGCAGCAGCAGCGGTTTCCAGCGCAGCTCAAGGCTGTCAAGCTCAAGTTTTTGCTGTCCCAGATCCACCCGCACCCCACTGAGCAACAGATGCTCTCTCATTTTCCCCTGTACCTTCAGGGCGGAGAACCTGCCTCCACTGAGTGTGGCAACCGACGCCAGCAGCCAGCGTGCGCCCTGGGGCGTGGAAACTACCCAGACAAAGAGCGCAAGTGTCACTCCTGTCAGGGCAAGTGCCAGCGCCACGCCGATTCGCTGCCTGGTCAGGTGTTTCATAACTCGAACCCCACGGTGAAGTGGAAATGGAACGACGGGTTGCTCACCCCGATCGGGCGTGCCACGGATAGATTCAGGGCTCCCACCCCAGTATAGTAGTGCAGGCCGACGCCCGCTCCCTGGAACAGTTTGATGTCCGAGAATGAATTAAACGCGTTGCCGATGTCGTAGAAGACTGAAACGCCCCAGTTTTTGAAGAGCGCCCGCTCCAGCTCAATACTGCCGGTCAGGAGCTGTTTGCCTCCCACAACTTGACCCGTCGCATCGCGGGGACCGAGGGATTTGTAGGAATATCCGCGCACACTCTGATCACCGCCGGTAAAGAATCGCAACGAAGGGGGGATGTCGCGCAGGGGGTCGCTCAGCAGGGTTGCACCTGCCTTTGCGCGCGTATGCAGGGAAAGACGCCAGGGGAGCCTCTGGAGGTGGCTCCCCTCGGCCAGGATCTGGACCAGTGCCGTATCCGAGCCCAGCACCTGGTGGGTGCCGCGCAGTTCAAGGGCGTAGCGGAAACCCCGCCGGGGACGTATGGGATCGTCGTAGCGATCATCGGAAAATCGCAGCCCCGGCAGCAGGAGCCGTGAACTGGATTTCTGCTCCCCCACGGCATAGTCCTCATACTGGGCCTTTACATAGGCCGTGCCCAGCTTGCCCTTGCCGAAACTCAGGTTGCGATCCAGCTCCAGGGCCAGTATCTTGCTGGAATAGCTTTTTGTTTTATCCTGCTGCAGGTTCAGTTGCAGGGTCGTGGACGTTCTGACATCCCGCGGGCTGGGCAGGACATAGCCGATCACCAGGCCCTGGAGTCGCTCGGCTAGATACAGTTGTGAGTAGACTTCGTGCCCCAGGTGAAACATGTTCAGATCACGATAGCGGAGGGTGAGGCGCGCACCCGTATCAGTGCCGTAGCCTATGCCCGGACGCAGGCTGATGCGAGGGCCTTCGTCCAGTTGTACGGCGATCGGTACCCTGAGTGCCTTGGCGTCCTGTTTCTCCGGTGTGACAATTACTTCTTTGAAACGTTCGGAGTTGGCGAAGTTGCGCTGCGTCTCGCCGAGCAGGGGATAGGAGAAGACTTCACCGGGTGTGTAGGTCAGATGACGACGCAGGAAACTGTCCGGATAGTCGGGCGCGCCTTTGATGATGGTCTCTCCGAAATAATACTTCGCACCCGTATCCAGGACCAGTTCGACGGTGGCGTGTGTGGCGGATTTTTCAACGCGGATTTCGTGCCGTGAAAAGTCCGCATCCAGGTAGCCGAGATCGTGGGCACGTGTTGTGAGCTCAGACTTGGCCTCTTCGTACTTCTGGTGCAGCAGCACATCCCCTTTGTTCAGGGGAAAGCGTGTAACCAGCCGTCGCAGACGCTTTTCCTCGCTGCCAGGGCCGACCACCGTAATCTTTACGTCGCTCAGGCGTACCGGCTCTCCCGCTGCCACCCTGACCAGCAGGCGATACTGTTCTCCCGTCGCTTCGACACGAACCGTGACCACTGCCTTGTAATAGCCGAATGGCTCCAGCGCACTCCTGACCTTATCCTCTGCCTGCTGCGCGAACCGGTCGAGCCAGAGTTTGTCCACCGATCCTTCCCGCACCAATCCGCCGGGAAGAGCCAGCGACTCCTGCACATTTTTCAGCGCATCACCCTCAATGCCGCTCACGACGATTTCGACCGGTTCAGCGGCGAGCAGAGGCAGAGCGAGGGAAAGCCAGAGCACCAGGAATGCAAGGAACGCATACAGTGGTCCGTGGAGAGGTTCGGGGCGGGCAGGCATGTATCGTGATCCGGAATAGGACATGTATGGCTAGAGCCCACCATCACTGGGCAGTTGGTTTACGTTCCGATCTGGTTGTTGTCGATTCTGAACAACACTACCATCTCTTGTATCACTTCCAGCATCATTTCGTACAAAAAAGCCCACTACGGTGGGCTTTTCTCCTCAGCAAAGAGTTGCGGTTACAATTTTGTTAACAACTCTTTTTCTTTTTGTATCGCCTCGCGACCAGCCTCAATGGCTGACGTCAGAATGGCTTTTTTCTCGGAAATTATTTCCTTTCCGTCATTGATGGTGGTTTTGATTTTTTCCTGGGCCTCTCTGGTGTACTCTTTGATCTTGTCGATGGTGTTTTCGGTGTATTCGGCAATGGATTCTCGCACTTCACACCCTCTCTTCGGGGCAAACAACAACGCCAGACCTGTGCCGATTGCAGCGCCAGCCATAAACGACACCACTACGGTTCCTACCGGTATTCCCTGTTCTTCAGACATGGTCATGTCCTCCTTTTTTTGTAAAAAATCGTGTACCAATGTAGTGTCCCGTTACCCTGATCCCGGTTGTCCAGGCAGTAACGGTGTGTGACAACCCGGCGGCCATGCCGACCGTGCGGTTAATAGTATGTAAAATGGCTCCAGATATGCTCAGAACGGTCATGAAGTCCTTAATAACTGTACTATGTTCGGCTACATCCCTGGAGATGGCCTTTATCTCAGTCAGGGTCACGGTCAACTCCCGCAGAGTCGGTTTCAACTCCTGATTAATCACCCTGTGTAGCAAACTGACTGAATCCGCGGTTCGTTTAACGGCAATAATTATCGGTATCAGCGTCAGCACAAGGGCACAGATTGTAACGGCCATGATGATCAACGCAAATTCGGTATATGTCATGGTATGTTCCCATTGTTTTCTGTTCGGATGGAAATCGCACACATGCGACGGTTTAGAGCTGTGGATCACATCGCTAAGATTATACGGGAAAAACAGAAGAAGTGGGGGTAGGGTGAAGATATTTTTGTAAAACTCTTCCAACAGGGGCACCATACCTGCCATGCATGACGGATTGAGAGTCCCACGTCAAAAATAAACACCTTCCATGGGTGATCATTCTTCCGTCATTATGACGTGGTATTCCCAATCAGCAACGAGAGACCGGCCCTTGAGGGGCTGTCGCATTTTGTGGAAGGGAACGCACGAAAAAAGGGCTCTTCCGTTATATTCAAGGTCTCTGGAATCTGTGCAAAGAACATGTTCTCTTCGGCAGCAAACTTGCTCTTTATCCACAACGTCATGCCCAGGGGTAAACCATGGGTCAGTACCATGGTGGTAAACAGGTCCTGGGATTCAGTGTAACGGGCCAGATCTTCTTTTTTGAGTGAAAATGTATACCACAGCATATAAATCTCCTTGTTTCTGTGAATAGGTAGCTCTTCCTCTTGTCTAAATATCGCAATGAACGTGCCGGAGGAGAAATGTGGCGATGGAGTCTGTAATTGTCTGATTATACGGGGTAAAGTGGAAAGGGCTGCTGCGGGTGGATGGGAGAACCGTCAACTGAATCCGTCACGGGTAACATAACCGGCATATATGACGGATGCGTCGCGGTTGAAGTTCTCTATTGCCGACGGATACCGAACTTTCGCATCCGGGCGCGAAGTGTGCTGGGGTTGATGCCAAGGAGGACCGCAGCTCCGTTGTGCCCCTCGATCCGCCAACCGGCTTTCTGCAGCACCTGGAGGATGTGGTCGTGCTCCAACTCGGTGAGGGCTTTGATATTCTGAACACCCGGATCAGCGGCTGTCTGAAGTGTATCAAAGCGGTCCAGCACCTGTAGTGCACTGCCCTGGCTGGTGATCACCGCCCGTTCGATGACACTTTCAAGCTCCCGTACATTGCCGGGCCAATTGTAGTTCTGCAGGGCGTGCAGGGTTTCTTTGGAAACGGTCACAATTTTTTTGCCGATTTTTTTGTTGAATTTGGCGACGAAATGATTGACCAGCAGCTGAATGTCTTCTTCGCGCTGCCGGAGTGGCGGCATGGTGATGGGGAAGACATTGAGCCGGTAGAACAGGTCTTCACGGAACCTGCCGTTCTTGATCTCTTCCTCCAGATTGCGGTTGCTGGCGGCGATGATCCGCACATTGACCTTGATGGTGCGGGGGCTGCCCAGCCGCTCGAACTCGCCGTCCTGGATGACCCGCAGCAGCTTGCACTGCAACTCCAGCGGCATCTCGCCGATTTCGTCCAGGAATATGGTGCCGCCGTCAGCCAGCTCGAAACGCCCCATCTGGCGGGCATCGGCCCCGGTGAAGGCGCCCCGTTCCCGGCCGAAGAGCTCGCTTTCGATCAGGTTTCCCGGCAGCGCCGTGCAGTTGACCGTTATCATCGGCCGGTTCTTGCGGGCGCTCCTGCTGTGGATGGCGCGCGCCACCACCCCCTTGCCGGTGCCGGTCTCACCCAGCAGAAGCACCGTCGTATCCATGGGCGCCACCTGCTCGACCCGGAAGAAGACATAGGAGATGGCATTGCTCTGGCCGATGATCTCGCCGAAGTTGTACTCCTCGGCAACCTCCTGCTGCAGGTAGACATTCTCAGCCCTGAGGCGGTCCTTTAGCTCTTGAATTTCCGTAAGCGTAATCTTGAGTGACTCTTCGGCCTTCCTGCGTTCCGCAATCTCCTGGGTGAGCCTCAGATTGGTCTTGAGCAGTTCTTCTGTCCGCTCATGAACGGTTGACTCCAGTTTGTCATGTGCCTGTTGCAGCGCCTCCTCCAACTGCTTGCGGGTCGTGACGTCAATGATCGAGGTAAGAATGTGGTCGGGCCTGTTTTGGATCGAGACCGCTACGCTCTGAAGTTGGCCATGGAGCAACGCGCCGTGGTTTGCCTTGAGCCTGACTTCGCATTTCAGCAAGCCCTGTCGATTCATGACCATTTGCAGGTGTTGTGAAAAAATATCCTCTCCCTCCGAATCCGCGATAAAGCTGGCAAAGGGGTGGTTGGTCAGCAGCTGCCGTTCGATGCCCAGCAGCTGCGCGCCGGCAAGATTGACCTCATGAATCAGTCCATTGGTAGTAAAGGTGAAGTAGCCAACCGGTGCAAATTCATACAGTTCTGCAAATTTGTTTCGCGATGTCTCAAGCTCTTCCCGTGATTGCAGCAGCTCTGCATTTTGCATTTCCAGTTCTACCTGGTGAACCTGCAGTTCGTGAAGGAGTCGCTTCGTCTCGTCGCCTGTCTGAGAAAAACCTGTCGTTGCGTCCAGATGGTTCTCGGCTCGGCTTCGCAAGTTGGAGGTTTTTGTTGGCATATTCCCGTCTCTGTTGGTTCCCATGGCCGGATCTCACGTGCCCACGATTTTACAAAGCTGTTCTATGTTTATGCCCCTTAATTCCCCAGCGTCAAGCAGTTTCTGACGTTGTATATCTACATTGTCGGCGGATGCCAAATTGCCACATCCGGGCGCGAGGCATGCTGGGGTGAGGTCCTGGGATCAGCGCTGCCCCGTTATTTCCCTTGATCCCGGTTAATAATCCATTACCCTTCGAGGGTATCTCTGCTGACAAGCTGGGGAAATAGTCGCATCCAGGCAGCCACAACAATCAGGGTGCCGATGCCGCCGATCAGGGCCGCCGCAACGGTGCCGAACAGGGCAGCGGTTGCGCCGGATTCGAATTCTCCCAACTGGTTGGAGGTGCCGATGAACATGAAATTTACGGCACTGACCCGTCCGCGCATCTCGTCGGGTGTTTCCATCTGGACCAGCGAAGTGCGGATGACAACGCTGATGACATCGGCGGCCCCTAGAAACACCAGGGATACCAGTGACAGGAAGAACGAGGTGGACAGTGCGAATACAATTGTGGCCAGCCCGAAGATCGCCACTGAAGCAAACATGATTCGACCAACCCTGCGGCGGAGCGGATGTCTGGCCAGATAGACCGACATGGCCAGTGCCCCGATCGCCGGTGCGGAGCGCAGCAGACCCAACCCCCAGGCGCCGGTCATGAGGATATCTCTGGCATAGATCGGCAGCAGTGCGGTGGCGCCTCCCAGTAACACGGCAAACAGGTCAAGGGATATGGCGCCCAGGATTGCCGGGTGGCGGCGGATGTAGGCGATACCTGCGAACAGTGATTGCAAGCTGGGTGGCTCCCGACGTGGTGTGGGATGGTCGCCGCGGATCAGTGCGATAAAGATGCTGGCTGTCAGGAACAGGGCAGAGACCGTTGCATAGACCGTTGTCGGCCCGGCAGCGTAGAGGAGCCCGCCAAGTGCGGGTCCGATGATGGTGGCGGTCTGGTTTGCCGATGCGGACCAGGCCAGTGCCCGTGACAGGAGAGTGACCGGCACCAGACCGGGTACCAGGGCCTGCATGGTTGGCCCCTCGAAGGCGCGGGCCGCTCCCATGACGAATACGGTGGCCAGGATGCTTTCCTTGCATTGCCAGTCGTTGAAACTGCCCAGAGCCAGAGCGGCCGCCCCCAGTCCCTCCACGACCTGGCAGACGCGGGCGACCATGCGGCGGTCATAGCGGTCAGCAACATGGCCCACCACCAGGGTCAGCATGAGCATGGGCAGGAACTGGGCCAGTCCTACCAGCCCCAGATACCAGGCGCTGCCGGTCAGGGCATAGATCTGCCAGCCCACCGCCACCGCCTGCATCTGAAAGGCGATGGAGCTCGCCACGCGGGCACACCAGAAACGGGTGAATGGTGTCTGTTGAAGCATTGAAAGCGAAGAGTCCGGATTGAGACGGGTTTCGGCGGGCATGACATCCTTTGAAGGGGTATTTCGGGTGGAAAAGCTCCAGGCACGATACCAGAAACAGCCGGTCGAGTCATCTGCAAAGGGCCACATTGTGTACCATGTCTGATCAACGGGAAACAAAAATAACCGAACCGGGGTGCTGTTCAGGTTGATTTTTTTTGTGTAATTGTAACGCGTTGAATGTATAGTCTCGGGACGGAACGGAGGCAGGGTTGTCATGGGACAAATTATTCAGAATCTTCTTATGTTTTACGCGCTTATGGAATATTCGTCCGATTCCATCGTGTTCAAGGAATATTTCAGGGATGAAAAAGGCGGTTATACGGGGGGAAATTTTGTCTCTGTCAGCAATGAAAAGGCAAGACATTATGGCATGACCCCTGCCCAGATGAAGGGGAAAACCGATCAGGACCTGCTTCCGTCAGCAGAGGCCGCAAAATCATTGAAAGATGATCTGTGGGTTATGACCCACAAACGGGCAATCCGCGATATTCGCGAAACGATTACCCATCCCAATGGGGAAACCGTGTCGGTCTCGGTAACCAAGTTTCCCTGGTTTAATCAGGGCGGAGATATTTTTGGGGTGATCTGCATTGCGCGCGATATTTCACGGCGTGTCGAGGCTGAAAAACAGACCGACCAGTTGAGCGAATTCCTGATGCGGGACATGTTTCAGCCGCTGGCTTCGATTCATTCACTCATCCAAAACCTTGAATCAACGCCGGAAAATAAACGGATAAAAAAAGTGTACTCACAGGTTTTTGCAAAACTGTGCAACATCAGGTAAGGTCACAGAAAAGGGGATCAAGCTCGCTGAAATCAAAGAAATAATCCCTTCTCAGGGTTACATTCCGGAAGCGTCCAGGGAGGTTTGCCATATGCCGGATCAGGGTAATGATGGCGTAACAAAAAGTTTGTCACGGGAAATTGAAGAACTCCAGGCGGTGCTGAAAATCAAGGACGAGTTGGTACGTTCGCTTACCACGGAACGAAATGATCTGGAAAAGCGAATCAAGGAGCTGGGACAAAAATACATGGAGATGCTTGGTCTTTATGAAATGTTGCGTCACGAAATGGAAGGGTTGCCGTCCCTGGAGGAAGTAGTCAAGATGCAGTCCATCATTTTGCAGCTTGAACAACAGCTGAAAATGATCAGCAAGAGCTAGGACATGCCCGCTGCCGCGCTACGGCAGATGCCCACGAGCGCCGCAAAAAAAGGAGAGGAATACACGTAATGACAGAACAGACAAAACAGAATCCGGTCGTATCACTTGACGAGTTGGTTATTGCGCACAGCTATGAGATGCTGGCCCTGATTACCGTTCTCGAAAATAAAGGTCTGTTGACTCGATCCGAAATAATTGATGAGATTGAAAAGTTGAAGCAACGATAACTCTCCGGTCCTGCCGCGGAAAAGGCAGGACTGGGGCGCACAGCGGGCGGGTAGACTGAAATTACCCGCTGAAGCCACAGGGGGTTCACGCAACACGCCCTCCCCATAGAACGTACTTTTTTATATTCCTTCCTCGTTTGACAGCCCATCACAAAACATGGAAACGCATGTTGGGAAAAGAGAACCCCTTTGTCCACTGATTTGATATATCAATCAATCGGATTGGGAATGTTTTTGCGTCTTGATATTCAGGAATTTGCCGAGGGTTACGATAATTGCATTAATAATGGATTTCTTATGATCGATTCTTGTTACATACAAGACCTGTCAAGACGAGCATTATTCTTCGTCTCATATGGCAGATCCACCGCGCCTCAAATTATTTCCAACTTCTCTTGATGATCAAATCCGTCCGAACGTTGCCGGTTTAAGTTGAGACGGTTTCAACACCTTACTCAGCAGTACCAAGGAAATTCGAATCCACTTTGCCATTAATCTTCGCCACCAGCGTCCAGACAACTGGCCGTTCCGGTATGATTGAACGATAGACAAGCGAAAGCTTTCTGTTTTCCGTGTCGATGATGAGCGTGTCGATGTTGAAATCGACAGCGCTCGTCTCCCCGCTTCCAAACTGGGCAAAAAGGTGTGGAGTGCGGCCCGGCAATTCAAAGCTGGCAACCGAGTTGCCTTCTGAATCCTGAATAGTGGGGACAACACCGGTCGGCATCAGGTTGGTGAGTTGGATGGTTTCATTGCCCCGCAGATAGGGAATCTGCATGTCGGAATGGGCACCGTTCCAGAATGCGAAATCCAAATCATCCGGAATGTCCGGCCACCTTTGCTCAAGCCAGGCGTCATCGTATGTTCCGGCCAGCTTGAGTCTGGGCTGCCACGACTTGGAGATGATGCCGAACCCCTGGGGCGGGTAGGGCAGGCCAATTTGGAGCACCGGGTTCTTGGTGCATTCGATCTGCGGGAAAGGGATTTCCTTGAGTCTCGCGGCACTGAGATACCAGGGTTCAACAAAGCCCGTGCCGATCGGATTCGATTCACATACCCTGTGGGCAAGTGGAGCCTTATCTGGGCCATCCGGGTGCAGTTCTAGCTGCTCCGGGGAAAGCAGGTATGCAGGGGCAACCTGATTTCGGTTGGGATCATCCCGGTTGATGCGACATTCACCACCAAATGCGAATTCATAGTGGATTGGAAGGGACGTAAGCGGTTTTCCTGATATTTTCAGAATCTTCCCTTCCAGGAAGGCTTTTCGTGGTCCGGTCACGACCAGCTTCTTCTCCAGGATGGGCGGAGCGGATGCCCCTTTCTCCCGGGGAGGGGCGTTGATCCTGATTCCGACGCTGAAACGTGGTGACGGCCTTCCGCCCGGCGCGTACGCCATGGCGTTCACGACCACGTCGCACCTGGGCTTGAATGGGGCCAGGTCGCTCTCCTGTCGGACGCTGCTCCTATTCGGCTCACCGAAGTATTCATCGGTCAGGACCAGCGGTTCCTGCTCGTGGGAGAGATCGAGAGTTCCGTCGGCCCGCATATCCAGGGTGGCGCGCATTACCAACACTTGTGCGGGCTGTCTGTGCTGGTCCAGGGCTTGAAAGGTGAGTGAGGGGAAGGGGGTGTGATTGGTGAATTCCATAGGTTCTCAATTACCTCAATATTGACGTGTTCAGACTACCGAAGCACCAATGGCTAATGACAACAATGTTCGTCTGCCATGCTCCATGAAGCCTTTTCCCTTCTTACCCATAAATTACAAATCGACTCATGCAATGTCGTAAAGAAGTCAAAAACCAGTCCCCAGTCCCTGATTTCCGGTCCCCGAATTATCGCCCCAGCCCCTGCTTCTTTTCCTTTGTCAGCTTTTTCAGGTCTTCCTGCACGATGTAATCATGGAAAGACATCTTGTCTTTACCGGGATAATCCTGATTTTCCAGGTCCCAACGGAAAATTTTGTCAAGTTTTGTACCAACAAAAGCGGTTGGATTGGTTGTCCAAGCGCTCTGACCAGCGTTAAAAGAATCATTTGATAACAATATCGGTGTACCCAAATAGTGCGGGTACTTTTCGGAGACAGGCATGATGTAGGTTTGATTAGTGTTTGAGCTTAAATAATCAGTTAATACGACCCATTTGCCGTCGGGTGAAAAACTGAAATTTAACGCTCCAGATATAAACAAATGAGGTTCGTCGTTTTTACCTCTCGCCCAACTAATAATTGTTGCGCCTTTTTCCCCGCCGGCCAGGAGGGCAAATGGGTGATGCGGATGCATATATATATCTGAAAAGTCAATTTTGTTTTTATTCTGTTTTACCGCATCCTCAAGCGGGTGATGGGCCGGTTCCAGGTTCATGTCCAATACACGAAGTTTTTTATCATCAAATGCCCAAAGAAATACCCTGTCCTTTGTGGTTGTCCAAGTGCTTCGCACTTTTGGTATTTCCTTGATCAAATTATGCTTGTCGCCATTCAGTTCGATAAGCTGAAGACTATAGTTTACATCCCAGGGACCTTTGGGTTCGGCTTTCTGCGACTCTATTTCGAAAATGAAATGCCTCTGACGGGCATCGGCTATGGCGATATTATTGATATACTGAGTAACAGGAAAGACTATGGTGTATTCACGGTGCAGTTTTTTCTTGAAGTCAAATAGGTGAAATACCCTCACTTGACCAAAGCCGATCAGGTCTTGTGATATGGGTGGCATATATTTGCCGCTGCCTGTTATATCTTTCGCATTACGAAAATATTTGTCGTAGTCCATCTTGCCTTTGGGAAAAGAGATGATGGTGACGGCATTGCCCATGTCATTGCTGCCAACGGCATTGTCCTGCGGGACAGGAAAGATAGATATGTGGTTGTAGCCTCCAAACAAGCCGCCGATTTTGTGTATTTGAGGCGGCAAGGCTATTACTTTTGTCTGGTAAGTTTTCCTTTCATATAAATATTCGGATTCCATTTTTTTACCTCCATGGGCAATTGTATTGGTTGTAAACAGCAGGGTACAGAAAATGGTCAGTTCGATAAGTTTTATGCATTTCATCGCGTCTCCTCATAGTTTTCATGCCCCCTGTTGGCTACCTTGATCCAGGCGGCTTCTTGGTCGATGTCATTGATTTGCGGTGGAGTTAACTTATTCAGCCCCTCATACACCTTACTGTTTCGCAAATTAATTATTGACGCCGCTATCCGTGGCACCTCTGTATCCAGCTTGTAAAACCTGTAGGGGTTGTACTGGGTGAAGTAGGGCCACAAGCTGGTGTCGAATGAATCCAGCCAGTTTTTGGTTTCGGTACAGTAATCCCAGAGGTGCTGCTTGTTTAACGCTCCGTAAGCAAATATCATGTACCAGTCGGTTCCGAAAAGTATCCGGCTCCTCATTTTCTTTTTTTGGTCCTCGGATAATTTGCCGGTGAAAAGTGTTTTGAAATATTTACGAAATTTGCCGCTTGCAAAGGACGATGAAATATCGGTGTACAGATTGGGATATTTGTTGCTTGTGATCATATCTATGATCTGCTGGCTCCATTCAGGGCCTGGTTTTGCAGGCCCGCCAAAGTGTGCAAGGCAGAGACGCAGGGTGTTTAGTGGCTGAGGAGTTCCATCTTCGAGCTGGACTGTTTCATTCAATACCTTTTCCCATGCCTTGGGGGATGGGACCAACTGCGCTTCATAGAGCAGGAATCTTCCTGATGTGCCGGAATGTTTGAATTTACGTATGATGCCATGGAAATATCTATCACCTGACTCATCGTTAAGGATCGCCCCGACTCCACCCACAACCGTCAACAACCCTTCCTGCAGTTTCACATCTTCAAAGGTGATTCTTTCCGTGCTGCCAAGAGTCAGATTGACAACAAAGGTGTCGGAAACTGTTTCCGTGACATCAAAACTTATTACCGACAAGTCAAAATCAGCGTCCAACAGTTCAAATAAATACTTTGCCTCTGAGGCCGGGTTGTTGGCCATATTTGACTCCTTGGTTATACATAATAAACATATCAGGGAATACTTTGGTTCAATGTATATTTATATAAGCTCTTACCTTTGTAACGTGGTAGCACTACTATGGTTATTTTGTCATTTATGATGCGGTACACTTACATTTATTGATGTCCAAGACTTAATAATAGTATCGAAAACAATTTTATCTTTCTGATAACTTGATTTCGGAGTGCTGAGACCAAATGTATATATAATCTCTCCGTATCCTTCAATGGTTCTAATGGCAATGACCATATCTTGAACTGTCGGCTCAGTTACTTCATGGTTATTTATTTTTTTATAGTTTAGAGTAAAACGCTCTCCATGAAGATCTTTAAGAGGGAAGTCTGATCGATTTAACACAGTGATTTCCATTCCATCCTTCACAAGAGGATCCAATCCCCGTAAAAACTCATCTGTGGGAGATAGGCTGTCTGCCACATTGTAGTCGGCATTTACCCAAAGAAATGATTTCTGTGTTTGTGACAGGTAAATGATACATCCATGATTTGGAGCGGGAGATGGATCACCAAGGCATGCCAGATTGTCAGGTACTTCAAAGGAATACTTAAATTCATTATTCTGATAGCGAGATTTGTATTTGATGTGATCTTCTTTATTTTGTAAGCGATTACTTTTATTAGCATCACCAATATTACTTGCGATAGCATGACTGAAAAAAACTAAAAGAATTATAAATACAACTACAATTATATTTGATAACTTAGTTATAATATTCATATTGATAACCCCCACTTTAAACAATGTTTTAAAAAGTTAAAAACTATTTGTTTTCTGGTTGATTACATTCACATAATGGCCCTCTTCTTTTCAATACGCTGTGATACGCATTTCTTATTTCAGTTCCCCATTTAGGGTTAACAGTGTTGTATTTTCCATTCCCGCCCTGTTTTCTTAAATCAGTCTGTAGCTTGCTGATAAAATCATCTATTGATACTGCACCAGATGCTTTTGATCCAAAAGTCTTGCCCCAAAATTCTACTGATTCAGAAAAATTTTTGAACTCTAAATTGTTTCCTCCGCCTTTTGTAAGGCCGAATGCATTATTAAGTTCATGGGCATGCGCTCCCAGCCATCCGCTTTCAAGGGCTGATATGGCAAGCAAATAATTGGGGTCGAAGTTATACTGTTTAGCAACTTTTTCAACGGGACCTAAAAGTTCCTTGAAAAATTCCTTTTTGCAATCAAAACCCGAATTTAGGGTTTGTGGCCGATTTGGTTTTTTATTTCTTCCGAGTGCAACCTGAGTCATTTTCTTATCTGTCGATGTTTTCGGTTTTCCTGCTATTTCACCCATTGTTTAAGTCTCCATTTTCCCAGTTTGTTACACTACACACCGATCACCCATCCGCGTAGGCCATTCAAACAAATATCCTTTGCCAATCTCCTCAACCACAAGCCGAATAAAACAGTTCTGTGTCACATACCCACCCAGAAACCGTTCAAGGACCGCGCTGAATAGATACAGATCACCCGGTCCGGCAAAGTGGTCGCCGCGCAGTTTCAGTCTGATGTCATAACCGCGATACATACTGCGACCGATCAAGCGGTCGGCAGGATTCACCCCAATGGATTCTACCGCGTCTATCTTCCTTGTATTCGCCATGACAGTGACCTGATACCGGCTGTTGGAGTGAATAAAGAGTCTTAAGAGTGCCCGAAAGTTACCGGCGCTGTTCAGGGAGATGGAATTCAGTGCAAAACCGGAAAAAAGTTTCCATTGCCGATTCATGTGGATATCCGGAAAAAGTGCGGATGTAAAGGTTTTAATGTTACGCGGCTCGACAGATTCAGGCGTACTGGCGGTTGTAGTAGACACATCACCCGTACAGAGCTGTTCCGGTAAAATCCCGTTGGTACAGGTCAGATCAATGTCGAGTTTTATCCTGTCGGATCGCGTCATGTTTTTATGGCTTGCAATCGAAAGCAACGTATCAAAGCTATCTACGAGCGCGGATTTACGGTGAGATATGCGACAGATGCGTTCATCTTTAGTGCGATGAAGTAATTGATTCTGAACGTCATACATGATTTTGACTGATTTTTTTTTGACCAAACCTTCAACCTTATCCACCGAATATATCCGATAATGGGAGGGTTGCTCCCCGGATGGGCTGACTTTGCGTTGTTGAAGTTCGTTACTGAATGATATCGGCTTTGCCTTGTGCGGAAACAGGTTGATAACCGTTGTTGCGGAAAAGACGAAACTTTTCTGATCGACCTTTGGCACAACCAGCGGGCAATTGGTCAGCTCGAAATTGATTTCAAAGCGGGCTCCGCTGCCAAGGGTGCTGCATTGTTCCAAACCCTCCAGGTCCATGAACAGGAATTTGTCATGGAACAGGAAGTACTCCTGAAGAATCAGATGGCCGGGCATGAAGCTCTTTTTATGTGTGAGTATGGTCTCGCCATGGGCAAAACCGAGCGGTTTCAGGCGATCCGGGGGAATCTCAATGGTTGCGCCGTTGTCGAGCGACGTGATGATAATACGCTTTAGATAACGCATGAGCAGCAGGTACAGATCACAGGCCGCAGGGTAGTCATCGGCCAGGAAGAATCGCAGAGTTTGCACTTTCCAGCCGGAAAGACCGATGCCGTTCAATTCACATTGCAACCTGATGGAGGGAGCCTTGCCCGATGGCTGGGAGAATGAAGCGTCCTGCAGAGTCAGTGGGTGCACGGTCACGTCAAAGCAGGTCCTGAACCTGCACCTGATTCCCTGAACCGGAATCGAGGCTACTTCCGCTCCTGCGCGAATCAGTAGCGGCTGTTTGAGCTCTTCCCTTGGGGGAAGCTGAACGATGGTTGTGGCCGGTATGGGACGCAGATCCCATGGGTGCAACGTTTCGGTCAGCTCATGAATCATCTCCGGAAAATCATCATCCAGTTTCTGTCGCAGATGGGCATTCAGGAAGGCCACTCCCTCGACGATCCGCTCCACACCCGGATCAGCCATGTGGCCGCTGACCAGGGGAGCCATCTCCGGGTGGATTTTGACATAGTCCGTTGTCAGTTCCCTCAGCAGCGCCAGTTCCCTCTGATAATAATCTGCCAGGGTTGACGGTTCCGGTGCGGGAATATCCTCTTCAACGGCAATGGGATCCTGTTTCGCGGAGAGTGCCAGCGGAAAACGGCTGCTGACTTCTCCCAGGGAGTTACTGCTGAAACACCAGGTCGTCCATCCCAGACGCGGACCGAGTGGGTCACCCAGGCGGATCGGACCGGCCTCATGGGCGGCCAGGGTGACTTTCAGGTCAAAGTCGAAGGGGTCAAGGATATACAGCCTGACCAGGGCGACCAGTTTGACATACAGCGGCGCGCCGGGAAGGAACTGGTCGAACGCTCTCTTCTTCAACGGTCCGATCAGGATGCGGAACTTGCCCATCCGGTCGCTGACTACGCTTCCCAGCACCGTGGTTGTGCCCAGACGTATTCTGGGCGCCCCCATGCGCATGCGCTGATCAGCGGGAATCGGCACCCTCCGCAGAACGCACTGTTCCACCTCCAGCCTGAGTATGCCCAGCGCATCGCGCAGCAGGGTTTGCAGACCCTCGGCAGAACGGGGAAACTGGGTCAAGAGCCCGGTATAGCGCAGGAGCGTCCAGGCATCCGGTACGCTGTCGCGCAACTCCTTCTCACCCAGACCGATCAGACAGAACAACCGCTCCCGGTCCAGGTGGTTTTTCTCCTCAGCCACCCGGATAAAGAGCCGGTATTTGCTCCAGCAGGCAAAGTAGAGCTGATACAAACGCTGGTGGAGTATGTCCAGGAAATCGCGGCTGACCGATGAATCGCCGGAAGCCTCGTCCATCAGGTCTTCTGTGTAAAAGGTCGGCAGGGGCGAAGAGGATCCGTACAGCCCCAGAAAGGTTGTCGTAACCAGCAGGTCGGAGTCATCCCGCTCCACCCGGACCACATCGGCCGGTGGAAAGGCAAAGGAGAGGTCGGGGCGCACCCTGACCCGCTTCTGCCAGGGGATCTCGGGCAGAGTGTCCCTGCCGCCGGCGCCAAGTTGCATACGGGCAATGCGCATCACCTGGGGAAAGGTGAATTCATGGCCGTTTGACAGCAGGTCGTTGTTCAGGAGAGTAGCTGTTTGCCCAGTCGTGTTGGCCACTGAAAGCTTCCTCCTCTCATTGATTCGTTGATCACCAGCCGGGTAAAGGTATTCAGGGAGGCGTACCTGCCCAGAAAACTGTCCAGCACGCAGCCGAACAGGTACAGGTCGCCTGGCCCGGCAAAATGGTCCTGACGGACTCCGAGGCGGATCTCCCTCCCTTTCATGATGATCCCGTCCACCAGCTGCTCGGACGGGGTGATGGAGATCGATTCTATGCCTGCAATCCGTTTGAGATTGGCCGCCACCAGGGCTTTTGAGCGGTTGTCGGGGAACACGTACAGTTCCAGTAGCGAGCGCAGATATTCCACCCGCTCCAGCGAGAGCTGATTCAGGTACAGATGCGACGTGAGCTTCCAGAGCAGCTCCGGACCCAGGGGGGGCGGCAGGCCGGGCGTTATTGCCGTGATGTTGCGAAAGGATACTGATTCCGGCAGATCGGAAACCGGGAGGCAAATGTCTCCGATGTGCAGGTTCTCGGGCAGGGTTCCATTTGTGCAGGTCAGGTCGATGGAGAGCGTTTCCGCATTCGCCGGAGGAATGTCTCCGGGAAAAACAACACTCAGAAGAACATCAAACCCGCCCTGGCGGTCTGTTCTGGCCTGCACGGCATGGTAGAGCGGTTCCCTGCTGCTGTCCGGAGCGAACAGTTCAAAGGGAAGATAGCTGCGCTCTGTGATGGTCTCACGGCAAAAACCGGTCACGTTATCGACCGATAGTACCTGGAAATGGGCCGGGTCTGACCCGCAGGGGCGCACGGGATAGCTGCTGGCACGGTGATCGATGGAAATCGGGTCGGCCTGGTGGCTGAAGATGTTGACTGCCGGTACGGCGTTAAGCACAAAGCTTTCACGTCTGATTCGCGGCGGACCCGAGGTAAGGCCGCTCATTTCAAAGCTGATGCTGAAGCTTGAGCCCTCGCCACGGTACTTCCAATGTTCCCAGCCGGACAGTTCAAAAAAGAGGAATTTGTCCGGGGTGGTAAAATATTCCTGCAGCAGGCGGTAGCCGGGAAAGGCATGGGGCGGGTAGGGCATAAGCGCTTTTTTTTCAGCAAAACCGGCCGCTTTGAGACATTCCGGCGGAAGAGCCAGTGCTGCGCCACCTTTTCCGGGTGTCACAATGATACGCGTCACCTGACTGCTGAGCAGCAGATACAGCTCGCTGGCCGTGGCATGGTCGTCATTGAGGAAAATACTGAGCCGCTCCGGTTTCCATCGTGAGAGTGTGCTGTCGCGCAACTGCAGGGAAAGGCACAGATGCCCAGCACGCCCCGGTTGCTGCGAATAGTGGGCGTCGGTCAGTTCCAGGGGATGCACCTCCACATCACTGGTTGTGGTAAAACGGCAACTCGTGCCGTCCACGGGTGCAGAGGCAAGCTGGGTGCCGGCCGGGATCAACCGGCTGTTTCCAGGGGAATCGATCCGGGTAAAGGCGATGACGGTACTGGCCGGGATCGGTCGCAGATAGTGGGGCAGGATCAGCTGCGTCAGCTTGGTGATCAACTCCGGGAAATCGACGTTCAGCTTCCGGCGGAGCATGGCATTCTGGAAGGCAATCGCTTCCAGAAGCCGCTCAACGTCCGGATCGCTCATTTCACCCTCCAGCAGTGGCGCCAGCGCCGGGTTGGCAAGCGAAAACTCCGTTGCAAGCTCTTTCAATATGTGCAACTCATCCTCAAAAAAAACGTTCATCGTAATTGGTGACCCTTCGTGGATACTCAAGTCCTCAAGCTACTTGTGAATACTGATCCTGCCGTCCGTATCAACAACAGTTTCGAAAAACACCTTGCGTCCATGCTCGATTGTCAGGGAAGCCATTATCTGGAAGCGCAGGGTGAGGGTGTCGTCCTTGTCGGGGACAAAGGTCACGGATGTCCCGGACAGCCTCGGCTCATACTTGTCGATGGCGGTCTTGATGCTTGATTCTATCTCGTGGATCGATTCCGGATAGCTTTGCAGGAAATTTAAAAAGTCGGGCACGCCATAGTCCGCGGCTAGCGGAACGTTGCCCTGGCGGGTGTTGAGGATGCGTTGCAGGTGGGCCAGCACCGAATCCATACTCAGCCTCTGCTCTCTGCCGCCCCGGCGCAGGGGATTGCGCTCGAATGAGCGGAAACGTTCCAATAATCGTTCTTCTGACATGTTTTTCCGATCTATGTTTCTTTGATCAAGACCTGCGAGTTGGTAGTACTCTCGCAGGTCTCTGTGCACCGATTGAACTACAGCAATGAAACTACTTCGGTACGATCCAGGAATCTTCGGCTTCGATGCCGTCCGCTTCCCACGTCCACTTGATTTTCTTGTACGTGAAGGATACCTGCTCCATGTGACGGTAGGGCTCGTTGGCAGCCAACAGGGTCATGGGCATGCTTGGCTTGATGGCGACGATGATGGCGTCCTCCAGGACATGGGTGAAGTAGTGCTCTTCCGTGCCCTGCTTGGTAATCCGGTACCATTTCAGGGTCACATTTTTCAGATGCTCACCGGTGCAGAGAGCCTGGTAGAGTTTTGGGGAACTCTTGTCAAATTCTTTTGAAATGGTGAGTGGCCCATGGACGCGCTTGCCGGTGGCAAGGCCGTCGGTCGGACTGCGGGGGATACTGACATCGTGATTCATTTCGTAGACGAGGATGGTTCCCTCGCGTCCCTTCATGTCACAGGAACCGTCGATCTTGCCTTGTTTTTCACCCTGAAGGGTGAGATGTGCGGGCATTGCCATAATGTGCTTCCTCCTTTTTGATGTCGGGACAGTGACTGGCGCTGTCTCCGGGTGCTACAACCTGGTTGTTGCTAAATCTGTTTTTCCAGGTCAGTTGCCCGGTCTCCGGGGGCAGGGTGGCTGGAAAACATGCTCTTGTCGTTGCCATACATGGATTCAAGTTTGCGTAAGGCGGTCACGGCAGCTTTTGGATCGTACCTGTTGGCTTTCATCAGCTTGAGCGCAAATTGGTCTGCGTCACTTTCCTGGGATTGGGAAAACTGGGCATGCACCAGTTTCTCGGTCAGGTCACCCAAGGCTGAATCCGTCAGCGCTACCAGTCCGTTGCCGGTTGCTCCACCGGCCTTGCGGGCGGCCGATGTAACATAGGCTGTCTGCAGGGCTTTCTTGCTGTGGCCCAGGCTGACATGCCCGATTTCGTGGCCGATGACATAGCGCACCTCATCATCGGTCATCTTGTCCATCAATCCCGAAAAGACACGCACCGTTCCATCGGCCATGGCAAAGGCATTGATGTCCTGAACGAGATAGACCTTTATGTTGAGCTTTAGTCCGTTTTCGGTTTTCATGCCCCTGGTGAGCTTTGCCAGTCGTTTCGCGTACGGATTTGAAACCGGTGCAACGCTGTTGTCCTTGTCGTAATGTACACTCGCTTCGGAGGCCAGTTTCTTTGTGTCGCTGTCCGAGAGGGTCGCCGCGGTGGTCAGATCCTTGCCCGCATTGACCATGGCGCCGAGGTCGAATGCATGGGCAGTCTGGGTGAGTGCAATGGCTATACAGATTGATGTAAACCTCTTAAACATATGTTCTCCCTCTGTTTCGTTTTTTGATTGAATTAACACTTTGGAACCAGCAGCTGATCTCAGCCGACAGATCGTGGTAACCGGTAATATTTCAGCTACTCGAGTGCCTGATCGTACATCATCCGGTCTACCAGTTCCCAGTTGACCCTGGTCTGGGGAACTGCACGTTTCTGTTTCTTCCACAGCGAATGAATGAAGCCCCTGATCCGCTCCTGATCAACTTTGCTGATCTGGATAAACCTGTATCCACACATTCTCATGTCTTTTTCGAAGTATTCCCACACCAGTTCACCCAAGGCGCACACTGGTGTGTCGTTGTCATTAATCCCGATAAAAAACAGGGAGAGTTGAGAAGGGATGACCTTTGTTTCTGTCGCAACCCGAATACCGCCAACACCAAGATTGATCGTTGCCTCCTGCAAGGTGAGATTGGGGGGAGCTCCCCGGCTCTTCATCTGTTCCGTGAAACTGCTGAACTCACTGCTATAGACAGCAAGGGAGCTTTTGTTCTGTATTTGAAACAGTTTAATGGTGGTATCGATTCGTGGTACCCGGTGGCGCTGATACATTTCAATGTTGCTGCATACATTGAGATGGAAAATGTTGCCTGATTCAATTCTGACGAGATCGGCAATCACTTGGATTCCATTTCCCATTGTTTCCGTGGTCAGTTTAAAGGTATGTTTCTGCGGTTTCCCCGGACTCGCGTATTCTGTGGAGTAGGGAATCTGCAGGGCAATGGAATTGCCACTGCGCCCAACAATGGTGCCGCTCAGCGATTCATACCGCTCGTGGTCGCGGTTTTTCGAAACGTTGATCAGATATGCCTTCTGTTTGTGGCTGAAGTATTTGTTGGTATCTACTCTTGGGTGGTGCGCATCACTCATTGGTGGTACCTCGTGTGACGAAAATGCATGAGGTTCATGCCAGGCAGCAGATTGGATCCCCTTTTAAAGCGGCGAATATGACATCGGAAAATCAGGCGCTTGCTTCCTTATCCAGTTTGCCGACCAGCGACAGGGTGAAATAGGCCCCCATGTATTTGAAGTGCGGCTTGACCTTCAGGGAAACCCGGTACCAGCCCGGCTCGCCCGGCACTTCCTCGACGCCGATCTGCGCCTGCCGCAGCGGCCTGCGACTCCTGACACCGGGCATGGGATTGTCCATGTCCGATACGTACTGGCGAATCCAGGTGTTGAGTTCCAGTTCCAGATCGCCCCGTTCCTTCCAGGTGCCGATATGTTCGCGCTGGATAACCTTGAGATAGTGGGCCAGACGGCTGATGATGAACATGTAGGGAAGCTGCAGGCCGAGTTTGAAGTTCAGTTCCGCCTCCTTGCCCTCTTTGCTTATGCCGAAGTATTTCGGCTTTTGAATCGAATTGGCCGAGAAAAAGGCTGCGTTGTCACTCCCCTTGCGCATGGTCAGGGCGATGAAGCCCTCTTCGGCCAGCTCGAACTCCCGTCGTTCCGAGATCAGGACTTCGGTCGGGATCTTGGTCTGGATGGCGCCCATGGCCTCGTACTGGTGCAGCGGCAGGTCTTCCACTGCGCCGCCACCCTGGGGGCCGATGATGTTGGCGCACCAGCGGTATTTTGAAAAGCTGTCACCAACGCGGGATACAAAGGCGAAGGCGGCGTTGCCCCAGCTGTAGTTGTCATGGGTGTCACTGACCGATTCCTGGTAATTGAAACTTTTGACCGGCTTGGTTTCCGGCCCGTAGGGCAGGCGCAGCAGGAAGCGGGGCAGGGTCAACCCCACGTAACGAGCGTCTTCGGTGTCACGGAACCATTGCCACTTGGTATACTGCGGCCCTTCCATGATCGATTTGATGTCCTTGAGGTTGGGCAGGGTCGTGTAATCATCAACGCCGAAGAAATTGGCGGAAGCAGCCGCGATGAATGGTGTGTGGGACATGGCGGCCACCGCTGCCGTATGCTGGAGCAGCCGGATATCCTGTGGGCCGGCGTCGAACTCGTAGTTTCCGATCAGAACACCGTAGGGCTTGCCGCCGAACTGGCCGTATTCTGCGGTGTAGACGGTTTTGTAGAGACCTGATTTGACCACCTCGGGGGCATCCTCAAAGTCTTCCAGCAGTTCATCCTTGGTGACGTGCAGAATTTCGATCTTGACGTTTTCACGGAAATCCGTGCGCTCAACAAGAAAGTCAAGCGAACGCCAGGCCGACTCCAGCTTCTTGTACTCGCTGTGATGGAGGATCTCGTCCATCTGCAGGCTCAGCTTGCGATCAATCTCGGCAATCATGTCGTCAAGACCCGCCTTGGAGACCCTGTCGCTCTCATGCCCCGGCTCCAGTAACTGGGATATCAGCGCTTCAACGCCTCTGCGGGTGATGGAATAGGCTTCATCCGCCGGTTTCAGTCTGGTGGCCTGGATGATCTCATCAAGGAGCGATTCCTGCTGGACGGCCTGTTCTTGATTGATATCTGCTGTTTCATGTTGCTGACTCATCGTTCCTCCTTAGTAAGTCAGAAGTTGTTTTCTGCGCTGTTCAGCAGAAAATATCTTCGTGAACGCACG
This sequence comes from Desulfuromonadales bacterium, assembly GCA_013377095.1. Taxonomy (GTDB): domain Bacteria; phylum Desulfobacterota; class Desulfuromonadia; order Geobacterales; family Pseudopelobacteraceae; genus Pseudopelobacter. The sequence goes on along the minus strand of JACAAY010000049.1, from coordinate 12,258 downwards.
TATCCTGATAATCAGGGCTAGGCCTCGAGACCGATTTCCGTCAGCAGCTTCTGACGGGTGCTGTCATCTTTGATCAACGCCTGGACCTTTTTGCGAAATTCAGGGATGTTGGACAGGGGACCCTTGAGTGAACGCAGTGCCTCACGCAGTTCCAGCAGTCGCCTCAATTCGGGAACCTGCTCTGCAATCGCTTCCGGCCCAAAGTCCTTCATCGACTCCACCCGTAGCGTAACGTTCATGTCCTGGTCTTCTTCCGCCACCAGCCGGTTGGGAATGCTCAGGTTCAGGGTAATATTCTGTGCCCTGAGGATTTCGTTGAAATTGTCCTTGTCAATATTCTGCGGTTCACGTTGTTCCAGGGGGCGGTCATCGCTGTTTCCCGTGAAGTCGCCCAGTACGAGCATCTTCAGAGGCAATTCCACATCTTCCTGGGCATCGTCAATCGCCGGCCGATACACGATATTGACCCTCTCCTTCGGCGCAATAGTTGCTTCTTTTGCCATCGTAGCCACTCCTTTTCATGGTGTTGTGTGTATTTGATTTCCCTTAACCTTTTGACAGACGCACCATTTCAGGCATGTCGAGCCGCCCTATCTGATGCAGAACATCCATTGCCCGATCCTTGAAGCGCTGCTCGGTCTGGGTGTCAAAGGCCAGCCAGGCCAGCTTGTATCCTCGCATGGCCAAATCCGGGTCGTACTCTTCCAGCCAGTATTTGTCGATGTCCTTCAACGCTTGCTCCAGATGGGGCAGGGCGAGTTTGGATTTGCTGAGATCGACCAGCATCTGGGACAGCGCCAGACGCCAGAGGAACTTATCCCGGTGGGATGAACAGGAGCGTAATTTCTGCTGCACCGTTTCCATGGCGTCGATCAGTTTTCCCTTGCGCACCAGGTTCTGCATGTCACCGATATGTTTACTGATGGTTGTCTCAATCATCTCATCGACGTTTTCATCCCCGGATGTGCCGGCCAGGGCATCCCGACGTGTTCCCTGGAAGGCGATGCTCTTCAGCCACTGCTTCGTGTCCGGGGTTGCAAAAGGGGTCCCGTCGGAAAAGGTGAGTTCTTCCAGCCCCGGCAGACGCTGGAGCAGAAAGGCGGTCTCTTCGCAGACCGCAGCGTGGGCTTTTTCAAAACGGCTGCCCAGGCGAGCCAGCGCCTCGGCAGCCAGCCGGTTGAGATCGATCCAGAAGATATACTGGGAAAGCCTGGCTTCAGCGGCTTTGAGCAGCGCCTCGGCATCGCCGTTATTTCTCAGGTCCAGGAGCAGATTTTTAACCTGGGTGGCTGGCGCCGCTATTCTGGTCTGTCCGTTTGTGGCCGGCGGCAGATCATTGACCGCATACCAGGCTGCCGTTCTCGTCAGGCGATAGACCTGGGGGCTTGACAGATCCTGCTGCCAGAGGAAATAGGACGCTTCGCTGATTTTGAGCAGACCGTCATTCAACGCCTTGCCGGCTTCCTGGGGGGAGGCGATTCTGGTTGCTACGGCGGTTGCATCCGGTTCAAGAGGCTGTGTGTCAAGGCTGACAACCGGTTTTTCCTCGACCGGTTCCGGGAAGCTGCGTGCGGCAGGTTGTATGTCAATGCTCTCTTCACTCTCCGCGGAGAGTCCATTGAAATACTCCTTGATCGGGTTCAGGGAGGGGCTGTTCTCAAGATGCTCACTCAGAAAACTGTCAAGCCGGTTCAGATTTCCCTGAATAATGGTGATTTGAGCGGGAGGGAAGGAAATGTCGCTGGCATGTTTGAGGGCTGTTTCCGTTTTTTCAAGCCACCACTCAATGGCGCGGGTGCGACCCCTCATGCGCACCTTTTGTGGATAGAGGTCATCCCAGAAGCGTTCCAGCAGATCCTGATAGACCTTCAGGCCGACCGCGAAGCCGTCATTGCGACGCGTATGAATCAGGGCAACGGACAGATAGCTTGCAACCAGCAGATCCTTTGATTTGTTCATCAGAATGTCGGTAGCGAACCGGCAGACCTTTTCCCAGTTGACGGTTCCGGCCACCGCAGGGGAGGAGAGCTTATCCACTTCTGCCTGCAGTTCGTCAAAGTCCGGATCATAGCGTACGTCCGAACCGCTCGGTTTGTCCGTGCTGATGGGCTGTTTTCCCAGCGCGGAGAGGTCCATGGAATATTCGGTTCCGATCATCTTTTCTCCTGAACCTGCTGAAGAAACCAGCCATAACTGCACAAAATCAGCTGTTTTCATCGGTCGCCTGAAAATGGAAAGGTATGCTTTGTCAAGCGTTCCCCCCATGAACAGAGCGCTGGGAAGCGACTTGGCAGACTCCTTTGAGAGCATGTGCCAGAGGCTGACGTGGGTGATTTTGTCATGACAGGGGCCGCGGTCGAGACTGATGAAAACCTCCGCTTTTTCAGCGTGCGCAGCGGCTGTTTTCTTGAGTTCACGGAAATCGAGAAAAGAGGCGTAGGGGTCGATCGGCGATCCCAGAAAGTTCAGTTCTTTTCGTTTGCGGGCCAGTTCGGGCCAGTTTGCGTCCGGCGCCCGGATAGTGCGAATCTCTTCTTCCAGTTTTTTGAAGTCGGCAAACAGATTTGCGGCGATGTATTCGATCTGGCGCCATGTCCGTTCACCGCTAAAGGGGAGCAGATCCCAGTTGTCCTGCCAGTTACCCAAGGGGCCTGAACCCATGATAACCAGGGGATAGGGGCGGCCGAGGCTGTCGCTGCTGACCCTGACGACGCCACAGACGAGGGAATTCTTGCCGGCTTCCCGTGCCCAGAAACGCCAGGAACAGAACTCGGGCGCTGCGCTCTCCTTGGTGGTCAAAAGCTGGTATCCGTTTTCCACCCAGCCGAACAGCCCCTCGACAAAAGGGGTTTCATCCCCCAGACGGAAATAGTCTTTTGCCGTGGGGTGCTTGCCAAAGGCGGCCCATTGCCAGTATTTTTCGTCTTCCGTGGTATCCGTCACCGTGCGATACTCCTTGGCGCATGTCCCGACAGCGTGGCAATATGCTGCAACACCGCCCCGCTACCGGTAAACTGGTAGTTCACCGTAATGGATTTGACTCCCATATTGTCCAACGACGTTTTTTCTCCCGGGAATTCACGGGTTGAAAACGTTCGCCTGCCACCCCTCATGTCCTTGAGAAAATCGGGGAAACCCTGCTGCCCCATGTAATGCCTGGTGAGAACCTTGTCGCCGATTTCGATCTGCAGGATAACGTCGCTGCAGGTATCCGGTGACCAGTTAAAGGTCTTGCCCACCGGATAGTTGCTGTTGACGAGGGTCTGGCTGTTTCCTCCGCATTGGACTTCCAGTCTGGTTGAATGGGGTTTTGTCTTGGCGTCACTGTTTGCGTCAGTGGGAAGACCGCTGATGCCGATATTGAAATTTTGCGGTTTTCCGTTTGCAGCCACGGCTGCCTGGGTGCGTGCGCCCTTTGACATGAAGTTGAACAGACTGGCGTTGAAGGCGATCTTGCCCCCCAGTACTTCCTTGGGACGGTAACCGGATACGACCCGTGTCAGGAATGGCGCCGCCGGACCCTTGACAAAGCGCCAGGCCAGCCCTTCCGGTCCCAGTATGACGGGGATGGCCTGTGATTCCGGCATGCCCGCGGTTGCGGCAAGCACCTGCTCTTCCCACTGGGCCTGAAGCTGGCCGGCGCCTTCCTTGAGCAGGTACGACCAGAGGAATACCGAGGGGCCGCTGACCAATTGTGCAAAGACAGGATCCGGGGCACCATTGGACGTACTGGTTTTAATCTTGTTTGCGGCGTTATGGGCGGCAAAAACGGGGGATTTGCTGGTTACCGGATCATCGCCGAAGGTTTGCGAGCAGATCTGGAAGGCCTGTGGTTTTGAAACCGTTGCCGGCGCAAGTGCAGTCAGGGCTGCGCGGTACTCCTGCCAGGCTCTGGAGGTTGTCATCTGGGACTCCAGTTGTTGAGCGCCGGCTTCCTGACCGACGTTCTTTCGCAGGGAGGTGAGTATCTTAGCACCACCTTCGGCGACTTTTTTAATGGAGCCATTTTCCTGAACAACCCCCTGGACGCGGCCGGCCTGCAGCTTATACACCTGCTGCAGCCAGGCAGGGATGGCTGATCCGGCGGCCAGCGGTTCCAGTTCCACTCCTATTTTGTCGAACAGTTCGAAGTAGGGGCCCTTGTCCGAAGCCATCCGGGATACCATCTGTTGGTACTCCCCGGCTCCCCGCACACGTTGCTCACCTCGGGAAAAACCGGCGGCGAATGAATGCCAGGATGCAAAGCTGGCATCGCGGTACCAGGCGCCAAAGGCCGTCTTTTGGGTTGAGATTGAACCCGAGTCCTGCAATGCCGCTTCCAGTTCGTTGAACAGTGAGTCGATTGATTGCTTGCCCTTGCGGGTGAAGGATGGGTTGACCATCTTTTCTTCGCCCGCTGAAACACTTCCTCCCCAGAAATCCTTGAGGGTTACAGACGGCAGGCCACTCTGCTTGTCAACCCAGTTTGACATCCATTGGAAGTTGGCCCCCTTTACCGCGATCATCTGTTTGAGCCAGGATTGCAGGGTGTCGACCTCCCGGGATATTTCACCAGTGCTGGTTTTCCAGATGAGCGATGAGAGATAGAGCGTTCCGAATTCGTTTTTTGCATCCGGTGTGATGCCCGGCGGAACGCTGTTCAGGAAGGTAACGTAGGAGGGTTGCGGTTTGGCCAGCAGCGCCTTCAGATCCTTTTCATTCAGGCGCGCCTTGAGAATATTGATGCGCCGCACCAGATGAACCATGAACTGTCCATAGCTTTCATCGGGTGTTGCCGGCGTAACACCGGTCAGTGCCGTGGCCATCTGTTTGTCGAATGGCGTCAGGATCGATGTCTGGAACTGGGCGCAGAATCGTTCCTTGAGACGCGCTTCAACCATCAGGCTTTCATTCAGGCCAAAGCGGGGGAACCACCAGTGACGGTTCTGTTCCTCGACCCTGATGATATCCTGGCGGAAACGCTCCATGCTCGCCAGGTCAGCCAGCGTGTTTCCCGTGAGAGCAACTGTTTTTGAAGTGCCATTGGAGAAATCGCGGATGGTCTTCATGTTTTTAACAAAGGAGAAGCTGAGCAGACAGCAGAGCGCAATCCCTAGAATAACCCAGGAGGTGAGTCCCAGGTTGCCGGTCAGGGCTTGCCATTCGATGTGTCTCCGTGTCGGCGCCAGCAATGCGCGATCCCTGGGGAGGATCTTGGCAAAAAAATCATGCAGAAAGAGTCCGTTGTGTGTGCCGGGTAGGGCCTCTTCCGTGCCGGTCAACCCCATGGTTTTGGAAAAATGGGAGTGGGGATTCCCTTCCTGGCGCCCGCTGCTGAAGAAGAGGCCGCGCAGCAGGGGTGTTTCCTGGTAGGGGTTTGGCCGGAACGCGCTGGCCATGAACGTCGCCAGACCCTGCTTCAGGCTTTCAAACTCTTCGGGAAAGAGCAGCAATGCCGGATCAGCGCCCTTGGCTTCCGGCTGGTGCAGCAAGTGCAGGCGCAGGTTTCTCAAACGCTCGTCAATGGTGCCCAGGGCGCTGGTTACAAAACCATCCACATCGGGCGACAGTTCCTGGTTGATAAAACCCATGGGCTGATCGAGGCTTTTTTCGGGCAGGTGCTGACAAAAACGGTTTACCCCCTGGATCAGGTCACATTTGGTTACCAGGACGTACACCGGGAACTTGACGCCCAGCGCCCGCATCAGTTCATCAATACGCTGCCGAATGGTGGCGCCGTCTTTCTCCAGCTCTTCCGTCGCAGCATCCAGCAGCCGGTCTGCGGCAATGGTTACGATAAGTCCATTGAGTGGCTCCTTGCGACGATATTTCAACAGCATCGACAGGAATTTCCGCCATTCGTCCTTATCCTGTCCCTCGTTGACCGGCATGGCATAGCGACCGGCCGTATCAATAACCACTGACTGCTCAAAGAACCACCACTCGCACTGTTTTGTGCCTGATACGCCCTGCACCCGGCTGATATCGCGCAGGGGAGATGCCAGACGGGCGCTGTTCAGGGAGGTGGTTTTTCCTGAACCGCTCTCGCCGATCACCATATACCACGGCAGAACGTAGAGCGGATTGCCAAGCTTTTTGAGGTGGGAATTCCTCAATGTTTCGATTGCCGATTTCCAGCGATCGTGCAGGTCCCTGAGATCGTTTTTCTCGTTTTCCGAGAGGGCTTTGAGCGCTGCAAGGTCATGCTCGCCCATGTCACTGACAAAGTTTTGCTCCCGACGCCTGATCAAGATTTTTCGCAGAAAAATAGCACCCGCCACAAGACCGGCAACAAACAGGACCAGAAATATACCGACCCACCAGGGCCAGCTGAAAATCAGCACGATGCCAACGATCATCAGGACGACCAGGGCAACACTGGCAATGACAAAAAACAGTTTGAGAAATGTATTGAAACTCTCTTTCATCTCAGTTTGTCACCATCCTTAAAAAATTTTCGCTGATTCCGTTCAGGGTAAAACGGTAAATGACAAACATAATGCTGAACAGGAGTATCGGACCGGCGATACAGATGGCTGCCACAAGGCGCGACCCCATGCGGATCTTCAGCTTTCCGGTTTCCGTTGCACCGCTGGGATAGGCTTCGGGAAAGAGGTCACTGCGCTCCAGGGAAGGAAGCCCTACGGAGCTGCCCAGGAGCAGTTTCAGGTTGGATGTTTTGATCTGTTCAAGTTGATATTCGTCATGTTTATGGCAGTAACGACCGGTAAAACCGAGCGCGAGACAGAGATAAAACACCTCGCGCAATTCCCGCTGATGCAAACCAATGGCATTCAGGCGATCAAAAAATTCCTCGCCGGCATCGGTGGTGTTGTAATGTATTCGCTGGAGCTGATCTTTCAGCCAGTAGCTTTTCTGGTTCCAGGCCGAGTTGAGGATCGCCTCGTCAACCCAGGCGCAGATGGCGAAACGGGCCTGGTCATAATCATCCCTGGTGAACAGACCCCGTGAAACAAAGGACTCGCTCTGCGCCAGCAGTCGCAAGGTGTGTGACTTGACCTCTTCATAGGCCGGTTGTTTCGATTCAACCGATTTGAGCAGGTAGGTGACATAGGCCATGGTGTCGATAAAGCAATCGCTTAAATGCATGGTTGTTATCTCCCGACTACCATGAGTTCAATTTCCATATCTGCCGGCGCACTGTCCCAATAGAGGGACAGGTTGTGGTGTTTCGTCACGGAGCCCCATTGATCGTCATGATGGTCAACGGAAAAATAGACGGTGTTTGAGCGGCGGGGGAGTTCCTGCGGCGGAACCTGCAGGTGACGCAGGCCGATGCCCGGCAACGCCCTGGAGACAAGCAGGTGCAGGTTTTCCCGGGAGCTCAGCTTGGCAAGATCCTCCAGTGCCTGGAGTATGGTTGTTGGATCTACTTCGGTTTTTACCGCCAGGTAGAAGCGGTTTTTTCCCTCAAAAACGGCAGGTTTCAGGTCGGTTGCATAGTAGGTTCCGTCGAAGAGCATGCGCAGGACGTACTCCGGACCGGCGGTAATCTCGTCAAGCAGGTGCGAGATCATGTCCTGGGCAGCTGAAAAACATTCCCACAGGTTGGTGTGGTCATAATCCGGCAGGACATTCTTTCCGTCCTGTAATTCTCCCAGGACACTGATTCGCTCTGAAAAGCTGGTCAGCTCGCCGATCAGCTGCCGCAACAGTCCGTAGAAATGCCAGGGATGGACCTGTTCGGAGTGTGTGTATTGGAAAAGCAGCGGGACATAGCGGTTGACTGACCTGAGCGCCAGAAAGTAGACCATGTCACGGGAACCGAATTCTGCCGTCTGGATGCCTCGTTTGCTCTTGTGCTCTTCAAGCTGGTAGCCGCGGGCGGTGACCTGATCCCTGATTTCCCTGATCAGCTTGTGGAGTGACTCTGAAGCGGCAAAGGTGAGGCAGGGGGGGATAAAGTCATCTGAAAGTCGCACTTCGGCCCCAAAACGCTCCAATTGCGCGATGGGAATCAGCTCGTATTCGCCCAGTTGGTCGAGTTCGGTTTCCCAGAACAGTTTCAGAACAAAGCGGAGTCTCTGGACCTGACTCTCCGGACCGCCCGCGTGAAGATCCTGTATCTCTTCATAGCCACTGGTGGTCACAAAACGGGTTGTCACTGATTCGGTGTTTTTGAGTGTCGGCAGGACCGTGACGTTTTCTTCAGAATCATTCCACTTTTTGAGACCCAGATAGACCGTAAACGGTTTTCCCCCCTCCACCCAGGCTTCATCAAAGGCCCGAGCATTGATCAGGGCGTTTTCGGGCAGGGAAACAAAAGTTCCATCAATGAACAGGAAGCTTCCCTCCTGAATGTTGAAGGATCTGGTACCAAGAGCCCCCTTCTGGATATGTAACGACCCAACACCCCAAAAACAGGGTTCGATGAACTTTTGATAGGGTAGCAGCAGGCTCTGGCAGGATCGATCAAGCAGCTGGAAGTGCTGGGGCTGGAGCAGCGCACCCTGATTCCAGAAGAGTGGTTTTTGTGCGTTCATTGGTTTTCCTTGCGCTCCTGGATGCCTTGGGGGCCCATGTGGAGGGTCACATACAGTTTTTTGGGACTGTTGGTCCATGAGACCGGAATCTGGAACAGGCGTGTGGACTGATCTTTTTTAAGGGAATAATAGCCGGCCACTATTCCCAGGTACTTTGCATCTTCAGTGCGGTTCATGGGTTCGGTCAGATCTTGATTCGGCTGAACGACCAGCCTTTTGGAGTGGGTAACGCTCTGGTCGAAGCGATTGCATTCCAACAACTTTTCCAGACCTCCTTTTTCATCCACCAGCTGGTTGAAACCGTTGAGATCTTTCAGGTGATAGGTGCAGAGGATCAGGGTGTGGGCTTTTTTCTGGTATAGATTCAATTCAGGGTCACCTGTAATATGGAGACGTATGGCATCTTTTTCGTAACTCCATTTTGTAGCAGTGCAGGAGCAGACAAGAATCGTAGAAAACAGGACCAACACAAGCCGTATAAAAACTTTCATGTATGCCTCCATGGATCGTGTGTGCGCGGAATTACATCGGCTCTGATGCATTCTGGGTGTGTGAAGAGGTGGCTGAACTTGATACTTCTTTAAGTCTATGGTTTTTTGTGATGAGTATTGTATTCTTATACTCAAAATGCTATTCATATACTGATTCCGGCCAGAGCTCATCGGTGCTTTTGCCCAATTTTGATGCAATCTTGAGGCGAATTCGCTCTGATTTTACTCTTCCCGAGATGACGTGACTCACATATGACCTGCAGACATTGCACTCTCTTGCAATATCAGTACTCGTAATGGACTGACCCAGCATTAGTTGCCGTATTTTGATCACATTCGTTTTCAACATGTTGAAGGAGATAACCGAAAATGAGTAATATAGTCAATAAAAAAATTTCACACTTGCATTCAGATTACATCGAAAGCGGTAATAGTGACAGAGGTACCGCCCGTCTCAAGGTGCCTGGCGGCCATGTAGTGATCAATACGAAGGATGCACTTGGACGAATTAAGGAAGAGTTGGGGATCCAGACTGATGCTGAGCTGGCTGAGGCCATGTCGGTCGGCATTCGGCGAATACATAACTGGAAACAGCGTAATACGGTACCGACCGAGGCAATCGTTGCTCTGTGCGGTTCGGAAGGCTTGGATCTGGAATACATCCTGACCGGAAATAAAGCTGGTGCGGCGAGAACACAGCAGGTGCAGGGAAACGATACCAGTGCCTCTGCACTGAGTGGCGCTGTTGATGACCAACCCAGAGTTACACCGCCCTATAAAAGGTATGTAAAATACGATTCACATGGCAACGAACAGTATTCCTTTGAATCACCACAGATCGTTGATGTGCTTGCTCCTGGAACAAACTGGCTTGTTCATGCACTCGGTGTGCAACCCGAGGATCTGATTCTGATGAAGATTGTCGGGGATAACATGTTTCCGTGGGGGCAGGATGGAGACCTGGTGTTTATAGATACATCGCAAAAAAGCACAATAAATGGCGGGGTATTGGCTTTACGGTATGCCGATGGCACCATGGTGGTGCGGCGTGTGTTCAGAAACCTGGATGGGACGTTGCATGCAAAATGTGATGCGGACTGCTGTGAACCGGAATTGCTCGATATCAGCAATGAGGACATGTATCCGCTGGTCGTGGGGCGTGTGATTCGTCGGCTGGTAAGGTAACAACATATCGTTTGCCGGGGGCAAGCGGTTATCCTCCTCCTGCTTTAGTGGTTTAGAAAGATCGGTTGACGTTTTTCCAGAAAGGCGGCCATACCCTCCTTCTGATCATGGCTGGCAAAACTGAGCCCGAAGAGTTGCGCCTCGAGGGCGCATGCCTGATCAAGATCAAGATCCAATCCCCTGTTCACCGATTCCTTGCACAATGCTACCGCATACCCTGATTTTTGTTGTATTTTTTTAGCCAGCTCCGTGGCTTCATACAGTAGGTCTTCCTGAGCCACCACACGGTTGGCCAGCCCAATCCGCACTGCCTCCCGGGCATCGATTTTATCGCCGGTCAGCAGCAGCTCCAGCGCTCTAGATTTTCCAACCACACGACTCAACCGCTGGGTTCCGCCAAAGCCGGGAATGGTTCCAATAGAAATTTCCGGCTGACCAAACCTGGCTTCACTACTGGCAAGACGAATGTCGCAGCTCAAGGCAAGCTCGCAACCGCCCCCCAGAGCATACCCGTTCACCGCCGCAATTACCGGTTTTGATGAACACTCAAGGGCGCGTAAAATGCGTTGCCCCTTGACGGCAAACTCGCGCGCCTCCCTGGGCTGCAAGTCATGCATCATGGCAATATCCGCCCCGGCGCAAAATGACTTGGATCCGCTGCCGGTCACGATGATTACCCGCACATCCGCGCGTTCCGCCAGCTCATGCACAACATGGTCAAGTGCATCCAGTGTCTCCCTGTTGAGCGTATTCAGTGCGCGGGGACGGTTGAGTGTCACCGTGGCAAGACCTTCTGTGATTTCCATCAGAACCGTATCACTGGACATGTGTACGTTCCCTCCTCACGGTGTTCATTATTACTGCTTGCTACCAGAGTAGTGCTCCAAGGTGAATTTGTCAAAGCCGGTTCCTCTAGCCAAACCCCCTACATTTATATTTCTGAAAGTGGAACATTTTTGACAACAGTCAAGCAATCCCAATAAAAAACGGTTTACCTTGCCAACATCAAACCCGAAATTCAGTTATCCGTCGAACTCGAACATCACCTACAGGGAGGAGAGAAATGATGCGCATGTTCCGCATTCAGAGCCGGCAGGTGGCCAATGGGCCCGGATGCATCCTGTCCGGTGCGTGTGACGTGATATGAAGGTTCACGTACTTCAGCATGTTCCATTTGAAGACATTGGCAGTATGGCTGGGTGGCTGGAGGCTCGGGGAGCGGTCGTGAACTACACCCGATTCTTCGAGGGTCCTGCTCTGCCGGCGATGTTGGATTTCGATCTCCTGATTGTGATGGGCGGACCGATGAGTGTCAATGATGAAGCAACCCTGCCATGGCTTCGTACTGAAAAACGATTCATCCGTGATGCGATTGAGAGAGGTGTTGCGCTGCTGGGCGTTTGTCTGGGGGCACAACTGATCGCCAGTGCGCTTGGGGCGCGCGTGTACCAAAGTCCGCACAAAGAAATCGGCTGGTTTCCGATCGAAGCAACGTCACATGCGGGGGGCAGCTTTTGCTTCCCCGAAACATGTACGGTGTTTCACTGGCATGGTGAAACCTTTGACCTGCCCTCCGGTGCGGTCCGCCTGGCAAAAAGCGCCGTATGCGAAAACCAGGCTTATCAAATCGGAGAGCGTGTCATTGGTTTGCAGTTTCACCTGGAAATAACCCCGGAGAGCGCCCGGACAATTGTGGATAACTGCGGTGATGAGTTAATCCCCGGGCTATACATCCAGACCGAAGATGAAATTCTGGGTGTACAATCTTCCGCCTATACGGAGATCAACACCCTGATGGGCGAGGTGCTCTCTTACATGATTGGCAGATAATTTTTTGCGCTTTTTGACAACAGTCAAACAGTGCCGGGAGAGGGCGGTATACTTTTTACACATACAACAGGGAGATTTTCCAAACCAGTTTAGTTCATACATCACATAGAGGGAGGAATAAGGAATGTTCTGTAATCAATGCGAGCAGGCAGCACATGGTGCTACACTAGATGAATGACAAAGAACTCCTCCTATCCGATGACGAGGCGTTCTCTGCTTTTGCGGAGGAAAAAATGGACAGACTCTTGAATCAGCTGATCACCGATGCT
>JACAAY010000048.1 GCA_013377095.1 Desulfuromonadales bacterium | reverse complement strand
TTTCATCCTCCTTGTATACGGGGCGTTTTTTTATTCGTCGAGTGAACGATATGTGCCCCCAGAATCAGGGGGTCAGCAACCCGGACGCCCTGAACTCCGACCAGATGAAACTGCTCCGGCGAAGAGGGTACGAGGTCGAAACTGACGAGCCCCAGTGCTTGATATTCCGAAAGTATGTGTCACAATCAACTTAGACGTAGACTCCTTTGCCTCGTATACAATTCCTCCTGTATGCGGGGCACTTTTATATACAGAGAAAGTGGAGGCGAAAACCGACCAACATAGAAAAACTTTCCAGAATGGGTCGAGGAGCCCGGGAGTCCCCTCCTCCGGGGGGCATTCTATTCCCAGATTTACCAACCAGCAGGAGGAGCAGCATTGTGACTACTTCCCGGGCAGACCTTGATGGCCTGCACACCTTTTCGGCACGCCCCTTGTCATGGCAAAGCACACAACAGCTAACCAGCCTGATTTATGCCAGAATAAACATGAACCGACTTGGCACACATCGTGTAGTGTAGACCCTATTTGATGTCTCAGAATTATTGTGCAGGAAGGATATTCTACACGCGGAGGTCTGGCATGAAACTGATAGAAGCCGTCATAAATCGACTCAAGCTGGAAGAGGTGCGGTGCGCCCTCGATGAAATCGGTGTCGAAGATTTCATGGAATGCGACGTCATTACCCACAGTCATCAGAAGGGGCAGGTAATGATCTTTCGCGGTGCCAGGTTCGTAGCAAATCTCGTTGAGAAGGCAAAACTCGAGATCATTGCGGCGGACGATTCGGCGGGAAAGATCGTCGAGGCTATTGGCTCCATTGCCAGAACCGAGTGCAAGGAAGATTGCCGGATCGCCATACGCCCATATCTTGAAGCAATCTGAGTGGCTGATGGACATCCTGACGGATAAATGTTCTTCAATCCTCTCAGTTGTGTTCCCCATCACAAGAAAATCCGAACTGATGTGCCACAGTTAATTTAACAATAGTCTATTGCCTCGCATACCCCCTCCTTGTATGCGGGGCTTTTTTTCCAGCGAAAGATGCTCGAATCCATACCCCCCACCATGATCACAACCAAAAGAAAACCGGGACCATAACAAGGGACCCGGAATTTTTTTATTTCTTTCTTCCAACTGTTAGATCATCTGTGTCAAAATCTGCGTCAGAATATAAAAAAAGAGGCTAGCTGACAAGCTAACCTCTTGTAATAATTGGCGCGCTTGGAGAGATTCGAACTCCCGACCTACGGATTCGTAGTTTATATAAATTTATATTTCAGATGGTTTCTCTCTCTTTCATAATGTTTCAAATATTCCTTAAAACACATTGACAAACAAGTAGTTAAGATCTAATTTTATGCTCATTCCTTTTCAGCAAATTTCATCCTAGCACGGAAGTTTATTACGGCATTTAATACGGCACGGAATTTCATACCGTAATAAACCTGGGAGCTGAAATGAGCAAGAAACAAATCGTGTTCACCGACATCATGATCAGGAAGCTGAAGCCGGAAGAAAAAAAATACATCCGGGGAGAGGGTAACGGCTTCACCATCCGCGTCATGCCATCCGGCGTCAAGACGTGGCTGTATGCCTATGCCTTTGACGGCAAGCGGCGGGAATTGAACCTGGGAAGCTATCCAGAGGTTTCCCTGGAGACAGCACGGGGAAAGTTCGATGATGCCAGAAAGAAAGTCAAGAACGGCATTGACCCGGTTGCCGAAAAGGAGCAGGCAGCGGAGGAGCGACGGAAGGCTCCCACGGTTTCCGACCTGATAACCGAGTACATCGAGAAGCATGCGAAGGTCCAGAAGCGCGGCTGGAAGGAAGACAAGCGGATACTCGAAAAGGACGCTCTGCCGGTCTGGGGAAGCCGCAAGGCCGCCGACATAACCAAGCGCGACGTTGTGCTGCTGCTGGAGAAGATCATGGAGCGCGGCGCGCCTGGAAGTGCAAACGGGAATTTCAAATGTATCCGTAAGATGTTCAATTTTGCGGTTGAACGCGACATAATCAAGCACTCACCTTGCATCGGCGTCAAAATGCCCGCCCCTCTGAACCGCCGGGAACGCATCTTGTCCGAAACCGAGATAAGGACCCTTTGGAAAAGCCTGGAGGCTGCAGGCGTAACGGACGAGATCCAACGTGCTCTCAGGCTGATATTCGTTACGGCACAACGTCCGGGTGAAGTTGTCGGAATGCACTCAAGCGAGATTGACGGCCGATGGTGGACAATTCCGTCGAAGAGAGCCAAAAACGGCAAGGAGCACCGTGTTTATTTGACCGACCTAGCGCTTGAGTTGATAGGCGACACAACCGGAAAGGGTTACATCTTCCCGTGCCCGCACGAGGGCAAGGTGAAGCCGATTGAAGTCAATGCCCTGGCGCACGCAGTCAGGCGGAACCTAGCATGGCCGGTTCTGCATAAAGGCAAGCCGGTATTTGATTCCGATGGCAAGCCGGTAACGGAAAACCGCCTGGGAATCGATGCCTTCACCCCGCACGACGGACGGCGCACGGCGGCGACCTTCATGTCCCAGATCGGTTTCATGGATGAGGTCATCGATTCACTTCTGAACCATGTCAAGCAGGGCATTATCAGAACCTACAACCTGAACCGGTACGACAAGGAAAAACAGCAAGCCCTCGAAGCCTGGGAACGCAAGCTGAACAGCATCATCACCGGCACGGAAAACAAGGTCATTCCGATAAACGCCAGCAAAAGAGCCTCTTGACCATATACCAATTGATGGGATAATATGATCGATGGAATGGACTGTAAGATTTACCAGCAAGGCAGCGAAACAAGCCAGAAAACTGCCCGAGAGTGTGCGAGATAATCTCATGCTTCTGTTGAAAGAGATTATGACAGCGGGGCCGGTACGCGGTAACTGGAAGAATTATTCCAAGCTGGAGGGTAGAACACGCCGGCACCATTGCCATATCAAAACCGGAAAGCCGACATACGTTGCTGTTTGGGAAGAATCCGGTAACGAAATAAGAGTAGTGGAGATCGTATATGCAGGCACTCACGAAAAAGCGCCCTATTGAAAACCAGATAGAAGTCAGATTCAGGGGAACGCCGTCGAGCGTTATCAAGTTGCGCCGCATGGCTCAAGCCCTGAACGTGGAAGATGTCACTGAATGGGAATTGGAAGAAAAAGATTTCTATTCTGTTGAAGAGGTGTTTCCGGAAATGGCATGGAATAGTGGCGGCGTCAGCATCCGTGGCGGCAGGGGCAAGGAAGGACTGACCCAGAAACAGCTTGCTGAGTTGACCGGGATTGCGCAGCACCATATCAGCGAGATGGAGAACGGCAAGCGCCCTATCGGCAAGGAAACGGCCAGGAAATTGGCCAAGGCGCTCAATGTTGATTACCGGGTGTTTCTGTGAATAGAAGACTTTTAGCGGGCATGGCTTTGGCCCGCCGTTTTCTTGGGCGGGACGCAAGCATTGTTGGACATTTGTCTATTTTCTAATTTCAAGAACTTTTTCTTATGTCAGCCCAACCTCCCTCCACACACCACCGTCAACGAAATACTTTTTCAGCTCAATTTGCTGTTCATCATACAAACAAACCTCAATGCCATCAGCATCTGTTGCCCATACTTCATGCTTTACGAGTTCTAAATCGAATGCCTGAGTAGAAAATCCTTTTGCCCATCCCTTACCCGTACTTTCCCAGTCATAACCACATGCTTTTAACAAGTCTCTACGGTTGTAGGTTGGTGAACTACCTCGGGTCGCCTGGCTTGTAACTTTTACTACTACAACACCATATTCACCCACTGCAGCCGGTGGCGGGAAATTGTCCCAATGAATGCAAGGTGGTTTTGATCTGCTTTGGATGTCATCAAAGAATGCGGAGGTCGTATCTTTTTCAGTGATGATGATGAGTTTATCTACCGCTCGTGTAAGCGCAACATAGAACAGGCGTCTTTCTTCTTCAATAATTTTCCGGGGATCATCACCCAGTATTCTGGCAAATATCCAGTCTGGGTGTATGAGTGGATAGCATCGTGCAATTGCGTCCAAAATGATGACGGTCAGTTTTTCCTTCCCTTTATATTTATGAGCAGTGGATATGCTTATCCTGTCATGTAGGGCTTCCGGAAAATAAGAGCGCACTGAAAGCAAAAAATCGTCCAGTCCGAGTTTTTTGTCGGGAGGAGTTTCCATCGTCACATCCGACAAGTAATAGGGAAGGTAATTATTACGGCTGAGCATCACTATAGAAGATCCCATGTTGAGAGCGTCAGATACAAGCCGAGCTACAGCCGGTGTGATTTTGTCAGTGGAGTGCCTTTTCCGTTCAGTTAGTGTAGGCATGAATGTTGAGAGATCAGCAGTAATAACTTCGCCGGCAGATTCTTTGTGAGATCGGGCTGGTTTGCCTAAGCCGGCCATCAAGCTATTGCCAATATTGACTATTAGTTGTGATGATCGGTAGTTTGTTGATATATATTTTTGGAGTGAATTTTCAAAATGGTTCTCAAAGTTTGAGAAGAATTTCAGGTCAGATCCGGCGAAGCCATTGATTGCCTGCCAATCATCACCAACGCAGAAAAACTTGATATTCGGGTTCTGCTTGCGCATGGCGTCAACGAGTCTCCAAAAGTGTTCCGAAAAATCTTGAAATTCGTCGATGAAAACGTAACGCAGGTTCTTTAGATCTCCGCTTCCGGCTTTCCTATCAAACCTGGTAATGCCTGCTTCAATATTTATGGTGGCTTTCTGCATCAAGCCATCAAAGTCATCTTCACCGGTGGCGTCAATCCTCTCCATGTAAACGTTGTAAAAATGCAAAGCAAGGTTGTTGAACAATCGTTCGGTTTCATCAAGGACACCGAAGCCCTGTATAAGCGTTGATAATTCATTCGGTAGCAGCCAATTCTTTCTGCATTTTAAAATAAAACCTCTGATAGCCCCGGTAAATCGATCAATAACGCCTCTTTTTTTGAGCTTATCCCATATTTCATCTTCAGAAAGCTGCTTACAAGGTATACCGCATAATTCCAAATCAACTTTGAGCTGTTCCCTGAAACAGGCTACACCTGCTGAAGTGATGTCAGATGGTATGTATTCCAATAATTGCCAATTTTGTTTCTTTCGCCAATACTCCCGCTTTTGTTCGGACATTTCATCATAATCAGCATCCCCAGACATGCCGAAATATTCTATGATTACACCGGATTTATCAGTAGCGAACAGAGTAAAGTCGGGACGGTAATTGATGTTATTCCAGTCATGATTCCGTTCATATTTATAGGTCACATCGTGCTCAAACAAAAAATCAGCAATGACTTTTTCGCCAAATGATTTTACCGCGTGCCCGCTGAGACTTTCATTCAGGCGTGAGCGACGGAACAGGATCATTTCCTCTTTGCTGAGGTTGAGACCACCCTTTAGAATTCGTTCCCAGTCCTGCCGGAAGTGCGCAAGCATTATTTCGCGGATCAATATTTCAAATTCCGGCTGGTTCAAGTGATCATTTATGATGATTTGAAAGGCACGGCTTAAAGCCAGATTGTTGCCGGACGGGTTGTCATAGAGGATACTTTCTTCAGGATGGACAAGTGCATAAGCCAAGGCATGAAACGTCATTGTAAAAGGGGTGTTTCCATTGAGCCGTTTATCCAGTCGTTCTGCAATTTCTGCTGCGGCGTTGTTGTTGAAAGCCAGAAGCAGCATTTCGCTGGGTGCAACTCCGCAATGTTTTTGGAGGAAGTGCGCTCGATTGACTATGGTTGTTGTTTTGCCACTGCCTGCGCGGGCAACAACCTGGGTGTGATGATTTACCTCGCCGATGGCTGAAACCTGTTCATCGTCGGGTGATTGGATTTTACCGCTTTTGTCTGGTGGGATATGCTTGGATAACCAGTCTTTTACAAACGTTACATTGTCTCGTTCATATTCATTGACTAAGATGAAGTCTTTACAGAATTCGTTGTAGAAAGTATCGACATATAGATAGCTGTTAAACCTCAATTCATTGAGTTTAGATCGCATTTGATCTTGTTTGTTTTTTTGCTCTTTTATTCGCTCCAATTCTAGTTGTTCAAGCCGTAACCTTTCTATTTTTTCTAACTCAAGCTTTTCAACTTGAAATTTTCGAAATTTATCCAGATGCTCTGATTTTAAACGATCTTCTTCAATTATAAATTTCATGTTGATAACACGCTCATCAAAATCATCTCTATTCCACCAAGATGCACATTTACTTAAATACTGAATTTCCGCCTTATCAAAGTTCCCTTTTGATAATAGGCTTTCTACGGAAGCCTTTTCTCGTTTTTGTAACAGTTCGACATTAAGTTTTTCCTGTTCAACAACGCTTAGTTTATCTAAGTTTTTTACCTCTACGAACCGTTCTTGAATATCAAATATAACATCTGCCATACGGCCGACTCTTAAGCGCTTAACAAGACCAATCCCGTATTCATGATGCCTAATCCAATCTCCAGCAAATACATAATTATTCATGCAATTTCTCCAGATAAAGCAAATGGAAAACAGGAACATCCATGATCAGGTTTATAGGAGTCAGGATTGGAGGGGACGCCGGGCAGTAATTCTATTCCGTGAGGTCGAGAACTGCGTAGTGACGACCTTTCTTCCACAGATCACCGGCATTTCCTGGAAGGTACTTCGTCGCAAGATCAACAAGCCACGTGCGACCGATTTTCAAACCGCTCTTGTCGCTAAATTTTTCGGTGCTGGTTGGTTCCTGTGAAGCTTCGGCATACAAAAAAATGCGTTCGAATAGTTCAGGAACCGTCTCAATTGCTTTGTCAGTTTTAAGTCGACTTATCTTAAGCACTACAGAAGAGGAGAAATCAAGACATACCGCATCTTCGGACTCATAGTAGGCATTAAGAAGAAGGAGATCAACTTCGCCGCTGTAGTGCCATTTCTTAGCTTCTCTCTTTACTTCCTCAAGAAGATCATTGAAGTATTTTGAGCTGTATTTCCACTCCGTTTTGTATCCATAATTATCACTGGTCGTAGCAACCACCGTCTCATCGGGCACCCACCCAAGGGGCCAATAAGCACCATAGCCTGCACAAAAGAAATCAATGTTGTTCCCTGACCTATGGTGGAAGTCATCCATGCGAGTTAGAATCTCGGCCTTCGTTACCGATGAACCCGCTGGCGCAAAAAGAATTCCCACCATACGCACAGGAGAACTTGAAATCGAGGTATAGCGTGCCTTAAAAGCTTCGACGAGCGCATAACGTATCGCATTCAATGTGTATGCTGGAATCATCTCTCATTACCTCCTTAAATGTATGCAGTACCCAGAAGCCAGAAAGTGCCAACTCATTAGTGTCCGGAATACTGGTCATCTTCCCGTCACAATGAGGGTTTGTAATTTTGTGTTGAATCGTTATTGTCGTAACTCAATGAAAAACATAAAAATTCACGACGTATAACATTCCATTCAGGTGGTTGATCAGTTAATCTGTCATTATACCTGTATTAAGCGAATGAGCCGCCCGCCGTCCCAACCCTCGATATATTGGCGGACTTCCTTGACGTTTATTTAAAAAAAAGCCGTATGACCTGCTTTCTCGCTGGTCAAACGGCTTTTGCCTGCACCTTACTATCCATCCGCCCCTTCCGGGCAAATCATAAATATTTACTCACAGACATACAACGGGAAAGGCGGCCGTGTCAAGGCGATTGGAATGGGTCAAACATTATAAAACTAGACGTCTTTTCACGGAGTCTGCCCGGAATCAAAAATATCCGTCTTGCTTGATTCACTCCGAAGAACGCCAAGATTCCCGAAGAGCGCCACATCTTTTTGCTGGCGCTCTTCGCCTTTTTTGGCGTCCTTCGGGGGAAGAAACCAGAACCACCCCTCCTTCATCCCCCCTTTGTAGGCATCAACATCCAGTGCATTTTGGGCCCTTTGGATCGTCCTCCAGGAAAAACCGGCCCCTATTGCATCGGCTCGAATCTGCCGGGATGAGACCGGACCATCCGCCAGCAAGTTGGCCAGAAACCGCTTTGCGTCTTCCAGCACGCTCCGCTCTTCCGGATCTCCAATAGGAGCCATTGCCTCGTCGGCGGTTGTGGAGACTGCCTCGGTCTCCCAGCTTACACGGGAAGTCTCGATCCCTCCGGAAAGGGTGACGGATTGAATCGTAAAGGCCAGCCCGGTTTCGTCGTTGCCGATATTGTTTTTGATCGGAAGAAAGAGCCGTCGGTTCTTATCCCCATTGTCACGAGCAATGAGAAACGCTGCACGTGCCGCAGCGACAAAGGCCAGGGAACCGGTTACCCTCAATAGTGCCTCACCGCTTCCACCCTTGCTGAGATGGGAGACGCAGACAATCGCTGTGCCGTGTTTCGCCGCCAGAGCACCCAGAGGCGCCAAGAGCGCCCGGACATCGGCGGTCTTGTGGCTGTCGATCTTTCCCAGATAGGCGGTGACCGGGTCGATCACAAGAAGAGATACATCCCCGAAATGATCCAGCATTCGGGACAGACCGGAAAGGTCACTTGACAGGTTGAAGGAGCGGGTAAATTCTCCCGCGTTGACGGCATCGATGATGATGATCCGGGAGAGGTCGGCTCCTGCCGCTTCCAGGCGTGGGCGGATGGTGTCCTCGGCGTCATCCTCGGCGGAGAAGACGAATACGTTGCCCGGTTCGCAAGGAGTGCTGTCAAGCGGCCATATGCCGCCGGTCGAGACGATTGCCGCCAGAGAAGCGGTGAGCTGGCTCTTGCCCAGTCCGGGATGGCCGGCCAGGATCGAGACCTTGCCCCGGGCTATCCGTCCCGGCCAGAGCCAACGAACTGGTTTGGCCTCAATCTCAGACATCCTTCGGAAGATAAAGGGAAGTTCAGCATTCTCTTCCTTTTGATCGATTTCCGGTTTCCGAGCCTGATCAATGCATTCCCTGACCTTCTCTGGTCCGGCGATCCGCGCCAGATCGTTGAAGTCGGTATCCTTTGCTCCCCTATTTGGGGGGAAAACAGGAACCGCGAGAAGGCCATCCACGGCCTTTGCAGCCTCTGTTGCCTTTGTCAGTCCTGGATTACCTTCTCTGAGATAATCATCATCGGCGCAGATAACCAGGATGGTATCCGGAAATTTCTTCTTGAGCGCTTCGGCTGCAGGCCTCAGGTTGCCGGAATTGAAGGCGCAGGCCACGGTATGCCCGGTGATCTCATGGAGGGTGGCAGATGTTGCATATCCCTCAGCAATTAGAAACATTCCGTCCGGATTTCCCATGGCGTGATAGCATCCTTTTACAGATGTGTCTTTCTTGAGCCTCTTGATACCATCCGGCATGACGAATTGGAGACCATTCAAGGTATCGTCCATATCTTTGACCGGGACCAAGAGCATTTGCCCGAGTTGCTTGATTCCGTGAGGTTTAACGCCCTTTAACGCCAGGTAGGGATGTTTCGCATCAATGTCCCGGCCTTTCTTCCAGAGTTCCGCAGATTGTTCCCGGCATATTCTTCGGTTCTCTGTATCTATTCTGTCAGCCTCTTCTCTGGCCAGTTTCACCCTTGTCCAAAATGCGGCCTTTTCTTCGTGAGTCAGGAATATATCTGCCTGCCAGGATTTCGATATCCCCTGACGCCAGCAGCCGTATATTCCGCCCATGCCATCTTCGAAGAGCTTGCACCAGCCGGCCTGATCTCTTTTCTCGTCATTGGTGGCAAAACGTATCATTTTACCGGGGATGATCTTTTCCGGGTCCGGAGCGTACCCCAGACTTTTTCGGATAACGCCGATAAATTGTTCCGTGGCACTCATAAGGCAGCACCTCCTTTCGCCACCTGGGAGGCCTCACGGTAGAGCCTGTTCCTGATGTTGAGCAGACGCTTGGCTGGAAGAGATGCGCCACCTTCGTAACTGACAATCGCCAGGCGCAGTTCTTCGGTCTCTGTGAATTCGAATATCGCCCTTCTCTCAAGAGGGGCTCTGACTATGTTCGGCTCGAAGCCGGCCGTTACCAGATAGGCCGCCAGATCCAATGCTTCGGTCCTGAATACTTTGTTACTCATAGAGTTTTCCTCCTATATCCGTTCCCGGCTCTTGATCCATTCCTCGACCTCGGCGAGAATCCACCCTACCGAGGCCTTGCCCAGTCTCCTCCTGGCAGGGAAGAGACCAGCCTTTTCCATCCGCCACTGAGTGACGGAGCTAACGCCAATCATTTCCAGCAACTGCTTGCGTCTGATGACTCTGTTCTCGTTCTGCATATATGACCTCCGGAATATGGGTATAAATATATAGGCGGTCGAATGGCGGCCGCCTCTTTCCGGGACGAAGGGCAATTCGTCCCGAAGACCGATCAATCCCGGCATTTGCCGGGACCATTGTGGTGCTGTCATTTTTCGAGATACGCCGAGGGTGAGCGGTCTTCACCATGGCCCAGTTCGGACATGATGGCGGATCTCGCTGCTCCCTGCGCATCTCTCTCCCTGGCGTAGCTGTGACGTTCGCCGTGCATGTTTGCCCCGCATGCACGGGTACCGCCGCATTCGCGCCAGAGGTTACGTTGGGCATCGTAGGCCTGCTTCAGGGTCATGTTTGTCGGGATGATCCGGCCTGTTCCCGAACCCAGGGCTCTGGCTGTTTCAGTGACAAGCTGAATGGCCTTTTGCTGCCCTTCGGTCCGTGCTTCCAGTTGCCGTGGACGTCCCCCCTTGGCGCCCTCGACATGAATGAACAGCTTGCCGCCCCTGAGCTCAACCCTGCTGCTCATGAGCGATTCCTTGGCCCTAAGACCAAATGCAACCCGCAGGCTGTCGGCGGCCCTGACCATCAGGGCGATCCTGTCCCCCTGGTCAGCCCGGGCAGAGATCGCCTGTCGAACTTCGACTAGGCGGTCATGGTTGACCGCCTGGGGGTTGATGCGGCTCCGGACGATGCCGTAGGCTGCGTTGTGCCGTTCGACGATGTTCTGCTTGCCGATGGCAGAGGCGATCATCCGCACGGCGGTCAGTTTGTCCGCCATGGTTGATGCGGATAGCCCCCTGGCATGCAGGTTTTCCACGTAGGATTGAACGTGTCCCGGTTTAAGGTTCTCGATCCGCTCCAGGCCAAAGCTCTTTGCCACGTACTGGGCGAACTCCTTGGTGTTGGAGAGGATCTTTTCCCTGGTCAGGCTGGATAACGACCAGTTCTTGCCGATCCTTGTCAGGGCCTGTCTGGCAAGAGAGATGTGTTTCACCATTAAGACCTCCTTTCAGGCGCATACGTTGGCGCCGGGGTTGGTTGAGTGTAGGCAAGGCCTGTCCATGGCGGACAGGGCGAGGCGGCGGCAAAACCCATGGGCTTGTGCGCCGTTTCGACACCGGCCTGGAATCGTCCCGGAGGACGATTTCGCACAGGGTGTGCGAAGGCCGGTCCTTACGATCCGCCGCAGCGGATCGACGTACTGGAGGGAGGGATTACTGCGGGATCAATGGCGAGTAGTGAGTTGGAGGTGGTGTCGTTGGTGTGTCGCGTGCTGGTTCTGGACTTTCGTGTGGAGTTTTGAGGTGTTGAGAGCGCGTCTCTTGCTGTCCGGCCACCGGCCGGCAAGAGACGCATGGTAGTGTGGGGGATTTCAGGCGTGAAAAAACCCGCTCCGGCACGGTGGCCGAAACAGGTTTGGGGTAATATGGGGAGTTGTCCGATTTACGGACGCACGTCTCCTGTGGTGCTATTTATGTGTTTGTGTGGTCGCTGAGTGCTTCAGGGCGTCCGGTCTGGAAGGAATACCCCATTCGCGTTGCATTGTTTGGCCGGTGTGCGAGATTCATGGTGCTGCAACCAGGCTCGCCGACACTTGATGGATCGCTTGCCGTGGCGATCTTTTCAGACACCGGGGCTTTAACCGGTGAATTAGTCTTTCCTCAACAGAGGACAAGATGGGTAGAGAAATATGAGAACTGGATACCACCAAAAAATGGAGGTTGCAAGCGGAAAATAGAGGGTTTTGAGAGTTGAAACGTGCTGAAACATGAGGAAATAATATAAAAAGTGTATTTTTTAGACTTGCCTGTTACGGAAATTGTTTCATGATGTCTCGGGCACAAAAAAAACCGTTTCGGCGTTATCGCTGGAAAGGTCTTGGGGGTATCATGTCAGATTTTGGACGCAATCGTCCCTAGTTTTACCGTTCGGCACTACCGTAAGTTCCGGCAGTCATGCGCCGTCGGATGTGTTTCGCTCGCAAACGGGAACCGTCAGGTTCGGGCGGGGGTTCCCTTCAGCACTTCTTCATGCCGTTCAGTCAGGGGCCAGCTTGTTGCAGCCCTGCCTGCCGACGTAAAAGCCGCTTGCCATTGCGGCCACTCAGACACCGGGGCTTGAACCGGTGAATTTGTCTTTCCCCAAAGGAAAGATGTGTAGAGAAATATGAGATCCAGATACCACCAAAGAATGTGGGATGCAAGAGGAAAATTGAGGGGTGGAAGAAATGAAACGTATTGAAATAACAAAGCAAGATTTGAAAACTTGCTGCAATCAGCAGGCGTTCAGAAGTCCTCAGTCTGGCCGGATAGTATCCTTGAGTTTTCGCCCTTTTGGGCTAAAACTCAAGGGCGCCGATAAGGGTGGGCATACAATTTATTACGGCATTTAATACGGCATAAAAAGAAAAAGGGTTAGCCTGTTTGGCTAACCCCCTGATTTATTGGCGCGCTTGGAGAGATTCGAACTCCCGACCTACGGATTCGTAGTCCGTTGCTCTATCCAGCTGAGCTACAAGCGCAATATTTCCTTGATTCGATCAAGGAAGAGCAAAATACAATTATCGTGTAACGTTGTCAAGCAAAAGTATGTCGAAAAACCTAGGCTGGAATCAAAAGAGTGATACATCACAGATTTCAGCCAATGAATCCATGTACAAAAAATGGTGTCCCTTGGTAGTGTTAACATGTGATTTTATTTATTCTGTAACCTTTTTTCTGGCATCTCCGTCTGCTTAACAGACTTTCAATCAAAAACAGGAGAACACAATGAAAACAAAGCTCAAATCCCTCTCAGCACTTGCCGCATTAGTCGCGGCGGTCAGCTTCTCACCCATGTCCGCAATGGCTATGGGTGACGGAGAATGTATGCACCAGAACGAGCAGCATTTCAAAAAGATGGAAACAGAACTGGGGCTTTCCGCTCAACAAAAACAGAGCGTCAAAGATTTGCATGCAAAGTGCCGGGCGCAAAACGAACCGCTTATGAAACAGATGGGAACGGAACGACGTGCGCTCAGGACACTGATACATGCCGACACCGTAAATGAAGCCGCGATCCGCGCCCAGTCCGGCAAGATTGCGGCTATCGAGGCTGATTTGGCGGTGCAGCGCGCTCAAGCCGCACAACTGATGCGCGCACTCCTCACCCCCGAACAGGTGAAAAAGCTTAAGGCTATCCAGGAAAAACACACCTGTGGGATGGGCAAAACACCTCCCTGTGGAGAAGGGCACCACAAACGGAACAACTAACGGTTGACATGGATTGTACGGCAAGTGACATATCCGACGCCGGTCTTATCAGTGACATTCGCGCTGGAAGTGATGCAGCCTTTGCACAACTGGTGGGCAAATACAAGCGGCGAGTCTTCGGACTTGCCGCACGTTTTGCCCGCGACAACGACGAACTGGACGACATTTGCCAAAACGTATTTATAAAAGTTTACGAGCATCTGCCATCTTTTCGACACGATGCTCCCTTTGAACACTGGCTGACACGGGTTACCGTCCGTACATGCCATGATGCGCTTCGCAGTAGACGACATGAAAAAAACAACCTGCGGCTGGATGATCGGGCATTCGAGATTTGTGATAACACGGAAAAAGCCCGCCTTGAGGCACGCCAGGCTCGGGATGTTCTCAAGTCAGCCTTGTCGCGACTCAAACCGGACGAACGCCTAGTAATTACCTTGCTTGAACTGGAGGAATTCACCGTGCGGGAGATTGCGGCGATGACTGATTGGAGCGAAGCAAATGTAAAGGTCAGAGCCCATCGGGCGCGCCAGGCATTGAAACGGATTGTGGAGGCTGATTATGGAAAATAGAGCAGAGGAACGACTTGACCAACTCTTGGCGCTTGTCCGGGCCGAGCGGATTGACACGACTGTCCTGGAAGAACATTTTGAAACCCGCCTGCTGGCACGACTCAACGAACAGCGCTCTTCCCCAATTCCCTGGTATGCTCTAGCGTGGCGAATGGTGCCGACATTTGCCGTCGTTGCCGCAACAATTACAATCGGAACATTCACCCTTGCCCCCCCACGATCAAGCGACCTGTTTGCAGCTCTTACCGCTGATCAGGATGAGATGGTGAGCTCTGGCTATCTGATTGGAGAATAAGATGAAATCTTTCAAACCGGTTATTGGTGTCATTCTTGTCTTCATGCTCGGGGCGGCAAGCGGTTCGCTGGCAACCTACATGGTGTTCCGGTCGCAATGTGAAACCTCTTCAGGTGGCAGCCCCCACTCCAGGGAAAGCATGCTACTGAAGCGTCTTACCGGACAGCTTGAGCTGGACAGTCAGCAGCAGGAACGAGTCATGGGGATCATCCATGAAACCCACGGAAAGATTCGCCAGATTCGTCAAAAAATGCATCCCGAGATAGAAGTTGTATTAAAGGAGAGTCAGCAGCGAATCAGCGCACTCTTGCGACCGGATCAGCAGGTGAAATTCATGAAAATCATTGAGGAGCGCAAAGCGCGCAGACATTTGGACGACCGCTAGCACACTGAAAACATCAGATACTGTAATCCACTATATTTTCACGTTTTTTACTTGCTGCCGCACTTCGCTCAACCATATCCGCCAGGGACAGGTTGTCGAGAACATCAGAGAGTGCCTTGTTCACATCAATCATCACCAGCCTGATTCCACAGGTCATCTCATCCTGGCACTCTTCACAGTGTTCGTAATTGGTTACACTGAGACACTGAACCGGTGCAAGGTCACCCTCCAGAATCCGCACAACCATACCGATACTTATCTTTGAAGGGGGCAATGAGAGATAGTAGCCGCCCCCTTTCCCGACTTTACTCTGCAGAACGCCCCCCTTGCGAAGTGAAAGCAGGATGAATTCCAGAAATTTTTTCGGAATATTCTCGTTTCGGGCCAAATCCGCAATCAACACCGGTTCGCCGATTGGTTGGCCTGCAAGATTTATAAGCGCCTTGAGAGCGTATTTTGTTTTTTTAGATATCATATCTATCAAAAAATAGGGATTTCAGAGAGAATGTCAAGCTTTTTTGCCGGCATCCACTGTCCCTCAAACAACAGAATTCCACACCCACCCAATTCGTAGAAGCGCAATGAGCAGCGTCCGGCCATGAACATATCACCCCCAATTATCCACTGATCAGAATCATTTCATAACTTTGGCTTGTAGCCGTCTGTTGTTATGCGGTATATACAGTTAAACACCAATACTGGAGGAATCATGACAAAGGCAGAACTCGTGGCAAAAATGGCAGAGAGCGCCGGAATCACTAAAGTCGCAGCAGAGAAAGCACTCGGTGGCTTCATTGAAGCGGTAACGGAAACAATCAAAGCCGGCGACAAGGTTACGCTTACCGGCTTCGGGACCTTCAGCGCAGCAACAAGGGCAGCCAGAATCGGTCGCAATCCGGCAACAGGTCAGGAACTGAAGATCGCCGCAAAAACCTCCGGGAAATTCAGCCCCGGAAAAGAGCTGAAAAACCTGGGCGAATAGCAAAGATTCCTGAAAAACGGGGGGCCCGGACAGGGGCCCCCATTTTTTTTGGTTTTGGCGAGGAGCAAAACATGGCAGCCTGTGAGCACGCAACAATCTACCGTAAGGACTACACGCCGCCCTTCTATCTTGTGGATACGGTTCAGCTCAGGTTCGATCTGGGCGAAGAAACAACCGTCGTCTCATCCCGCCTCTCCTTCCGGGTTAACGGCGATTCCGCGTCAACAGGTCCTCGCCCCCTGGTTCTGGATGGGCATCGGTTCACGCTTCGCAGCATCACGATCGATGGCGCAACGCTCCGACCCGAGCAGTACCACCAGACCAACGAGCAGTTGACCATCCCCGATGTCCCATCAGCCTTCACACTCGAAGTTGAAACAGAACTGCGTCCCCAGGACAATACCTTCCTTGAAGGATTGTATCGCTCGTCAGGCATGTTCTGTACCCAGTGCGAGGCACAGGGCTTTCGCTCCATCACCTATTATCCCGACCGACCAGATGTTCTGGCCGTTTTTACCACCACCCTGGTTGCTGATCAATCACGCTACCCGGTGCTCCTTTCAAACGGAAACCTGCAGGAAATAGGCACACTGCCGGATGGACGGCATTTCGCCACCTGGCATGATCCATTCAGAAAACCGAGTTATCTCTTTGCGCTCGTGGCGGGTGACCTTTGCTGCCTGGATGACAACTTTGTTACCTGCTCAGGCCGCAACGTGGAACTGCGGATCTATGCCCACGAGAAGAATCTGAGCAAATGCGCCCACGCGCTCGGTTCCCTGAAAAAGGCCATGCGCTGGGACGAGGAGACCTTTGGCAGGGAGTATGATCTCGATATCTACATGATTGTGGCCGTGGATGATTTCAACATGGGCGCCATGGAAAACAAGGGACTCAACATATTCAATTCCCGCTACGTCCTGGCCACACCGGAAACAGCCACGGACGATGACTATCAGGCCATAGAAGAGGTCATTGGACATGAATATTTTCACAACTGGAGCGGCAACAGGGTTACCTGCCGGGACTGGTTTCAGCTTTCCCTGAAAGAGGGGTTGACCATCTACCGCGATCAGGAGTTCTCGTCCGACATGCAGTCCCGCGGAGTCAAACGCATCGCTGATGTGCGACTGCTGCGCACCACCCAGTTTGCCGAAGACGCCGGCCCACTATCCCACCCTGTACGACCGGATTCGTACATGGAAATCAACAACTTCTATACCGTAACCGTCTACAACAAGGGCGCGGAAATCATCCGCATGATCCGCACGATCCTGGGACCTGAAAACTTCCGCAAGGGTATGGATCTCTATTTCTCCCGACATGACGGTCAGGCGGCAACGGTGGATGATTTTGTCAGTGCCATGGCTGACGCCGGAGATGTTGATCTTGAGCACCTCCAGCGCTGGTACACCCAGTCGGGCACACCGCGGATCGATGCCAGGGGGAAATTCGACTCTGCCGCAGGGGTCTTCAGCCTGCGTATCCGCCAGACATGCCCGCCAACTCCCGGACAACTGGACAAGAAGCCATTTATGATCCCGTTATCAATGGGCCTGCTTGACCGGGACGGTGAAGAATTGCCGGTCACGCTTGTCGGCGAGCAGGAACCGGGGCCAACCACACGGGTGCTCATGGTGCGGGCAGATGAAGAGTTGTTCCGCTTCAGCGGACTTGCATCGGCTCCGACACCGGCCATGCTGCGCTCGTTTTCTGCGCCGGTCAAGCTCGACTATCCCTACTCTAAAAGCGACTATGCAGTACTCATGTCCCATGAACCAGACCCCTTCTGTCGTTGGGAGGCGGGACAATCGCTGGCAGCACAGCTGCTCCTCAGGCTTGTCGGGGACCAGCAAAACCGAATCAGCCTGACCATTGACCCTGATTTCGTTGGGTCATTCAGAACACTGCTCACCAGCAACATCCAGGACCGGGCATTTCTGGCAGAGGCTCTTACCCTGCCGTCGGAAAAGTACCTTGGCGAACTGATGACAATCATCGACCCGAGCGCCATACATGCCGCCCGGCAGTTTCTCATACGCACTCTGGCAGAGGAGCTTCAGAATGACATCCTCATCCTCTACCGTTCCTGTTGTTCAGGCACACCCTATGCTGTGGATGACGGGAAGACAGGCCACCGGCGTCTGGCAAATACCTGTCTCGCCTATCTGATGTCCCTTGGATCGCAATCGTCCATTGACCTCTGTCTCAGCCAGTATCGAAAAGCTGACAACATGACCGCTTCCATGGGAGCGCTCGTGCCGCTTGCCTCCTGCGACTGCTTCGAACGGACAGAGGCGCTGGCCGAATTCTACCAGCGCTGGAGACATGACCGTCAGGTCATTGACAAATGGTTCACCATTCAGGCAACATCCAGGCTTCCGGGAACAATTGACAGCGTCAAAGCGCTCGTCGGTCACCCCGATTTCGAACTGACCAATCCGAACCGATTTCGCTCGCTCGTGGGCGCATTCAGCCAGAACCAGGCGCTATTCCATGCTCCGGACGGTTCCGGATACAGCTTTGTCACTGAACAGCTGACGCGCCTGACACCACTCAACCCTCAGGTGACCGCCCGCCTGCTTGGTCCATTAACAGCCTGGCGGCGCTTTGACGTTGACAGACAGCGGCTCATGCGACAGCACCTGGAGGAGATCGGTCGTATTCCCAAACTCCCCCGGGATGTATATGAAATTGTAGAAAAAAGCCTTGACTATCATCATGAAGAGCAATGAATAAGACACCTGCTCCGCTCACTGTACGGGTGCCAGGTTATATCTGAACGGCAGGAGTTAGAGGTGTTACCCAGAAAAGAAGAGTTGGGCCTTTCAATCGGAGAAGCAGCGTGGAGTTGGCTGAAACCACACCTTGAACGAGGCGGGTTGATCCTTGTGGATGACAGCCTTGACCTGGCAGAAACCGCTTTGAAAGTGGCCAGCGAAAACACAGAAACCATTCAGCAACTGGTTGATGAAGGCAAACTCGGCAAACCAAATCTTTCCCAGTTGCGGCAGTGGGATGCCGACACGCACAAGCGTTTTGCCATACTGATTGTCAGCCCCTACGTACTGATCCAGGAACGGATGCCGGTTTTTCACTGAGCTGTGACACCTGTATTGCCCTTGACAATACCAGACGGCATGCTACCATTCACCGTATAAAAAGCACCAATAATTTCAATGAGAACGCAGCAAAATCACTCCTACAGGGTATATGAACATTATGAATCAGGAACGTTCAAGCAAACTTTTCAGCCTTGCCAGAAAATCAATCCCCGGTGGTGTCAACAGCCCGGTCAGGGCCTTTAAATCCGTGGGAGCTGACCCGCTCTTCATAAAATCAGCTTCAGGCTGCAGGATTATTGATGAAGATGACAACGTGTTTATCGATTATGTCGGATCATGGGGGCCGATGATCCTGGGCCATTGCCATCCGCAGGTGATAGAGGCTGTCAAACAGGCTGTCGAGAGCGGTGCCAGTTTCGGAGCCCCTACGGAGCGGGAAATCACACTGGCCAACATGGTCATCGAGGCAGTTCCCTCCATTGAGATGGTCCGCATGGTCAGTTCGGGAACGGAAGCCACCATGAGCGCCATCAGGCTGGCGCGCGGCTATACCGGCCGTGACAATATCATCAAGTTCTCAGGCTGTTACCATGGCCACGCCGATTCACTGCTTGTCAAAGCGGGCTCGGGAGCAGCAACGTTCGGCGTTCCCGATTCACCCGGTGTTCCGGCTGACTTCGCCAAACACACCCTGACGGCGGAGTTCAATTCGCTTGAGTCAGTCAGACGTCTCGTAGCCGACAACCCGGACAGCATCGCCTGTATCATCGTCGAACCAATTGCAGGCAACATGGGCACCATTCCTCCGCGGGAAGGATTCCTGGAGGGGCTCCGTGAAATCTGCACCAACGAGGGCATCATACTGATCTTCGATGAGGTCATGACCGGGTTCCGGGTGGCCTACGGCGGAGCGCAGGAACTCTATGGTGTTACCCCCGACATGACCACCCTGGGTAAAATCATTGGCGGGGGTCTTCCGGTGGGCGCCTTTGGAGGCAAGCGCGAGATCATGGAGATGCTCTCCCCCTCCGGCAGCGTCTACCAGGCTGGCACCCTTTCGGGCAACCCCCTGGCCATGAGCGCGGGAATCGCCACCCTTTCACTGTTGAAAAAACCGGGATTTTACCAGCATCTTGAAGAGAGCAGCCGGCAGGTGGCCGAGGGCATTTCCGCCGCAGCCAAGCTGGCAGGCTATCCCATCCATGCCACCCGTGTGGGCAGCATGCTGTGCGCCTTCTTCTCCCCGGAAGCGGTCTATGACTGGCCCAGCGCAGTGCGGTGCGACACGGTGGCATTTGCAAAATATTTCCGTGCCATGCTGCAGGAGGGTGTCTATCTGGCGCCGTCCCAATTCGAGACCGCTTTTGTCTCTGCCGCACATAGCGCTGACGACATAGAAGCAACCATCCGGGCTGCTGAAAAATGTTTCAAACTGATCGCCTGACAGTGATTGTGTGACGGCGCCTCGCCGGAACTGATCAGCAACACTGCCGCATCGGCACGGTGGCACGAGTATGAACAGCGATAAATCGTCTATTTTCCGCAGTCTGGCGCTGCTTTCAAGCATGGGGATCTCGGCGGTTCTGGCAATAGCCATCGGCGTGTGGTTTGGCCTGGCACTTGATCGCTGGCTCGGCACAGCACCCTGGTTCTTTTACATTTTTCTTTTTATCGGTATCGCGGCAGGCTTCAAAAACATCTATGTCATTGCGGGCAGGGAGATCCACAGGAATGAGGGCGGCAATCCATGAGGACAATCTCGTTGCCGCCATCGTCAAAGGCAGCGCGGCGCTCATTCTGGTATTTTCACTTTCCGGTCTGGTGTTTTTTTCCTTCAGGAGCGCGTTGGGCATTCTCGCTGGCGGCGCCATAGGCATGGTAAATTTCCTCTGGATGCGCAGCATCCTGCGGAGAACACTCGGGCTGCTCCCAAGCCATCCGGGCCGGTACGCCACTTTTTGGTTCCTGGTGCGCATGGCCGCTGTGGCATGTACACTGTATTTTCTGATGGTGTCCGGTTCCGTTTCCCTGATCGGTTTGCTGGTGGGGCTATCCATCATCGCCATAACCACGGTAACGATTTCACTCTTTGGTATCCAGAGCACGGGAGGTTAAACCATGGTCCACCCGTTACTTTTTCTCGAGTTTCTGCGCAAACTGCTTGAGCCTCTGCACCTATCCGACGCCAGTGTTGATGCCGTCACCAACACATGGTTGATCATGGTGCTTTTACTGCTGCTTTCACTCCTGACCACCAGGGCACTCAAAACCATCCCAGCCGGGTTACAGAATTTCATGGAAGTTGTCATCGGCGGCATAGAGAATATGATCGTCGAAACCATGGGTGAGCAGGGGCGGCCCTACTTTCCGCTGATTGCAACCCTGGCGCTCTTTGTGCTGCTCTCGAACCTGATCGGACTGATCCCCGGCTTCTTTCCACCCACGGCCAACATCAATACCACCGCTGCCTGCGCAATCGTTGTTTTTATCTCAACCCATGTGGTGGGAATCAAGCATCACGGCCTTGGCTACATCAGGCATTTCTGCGGTCCGATCATCTGGCTGGCGCCGATTATATTTTTCATCGAAATCATCGGCCACCTGAGCCGTCCGCTCTCCCTGACCCTCCGTCTGTTCGGCAACATGAACGGCCATGAACTGGTGCTGATGATATTCTTCGGACTGGCCCCTTTCCTGGTTCCCTTGCCGATGATGCTGATGGGTGTACTGGTTTCCTTCATACAGGCCTTTGTCTTTATGCTACTGACAATGATCTATATCCAGGGTTCGCTTGAAGAAGCACACTAGCAAAAGAGTGGATCCCATTCTTTTCGTTTAACATCCTATACTTTTTAGGATACTTCACACGCTGAGGGGGATTAATATGGATTTTTTTACGATGTGCGTATTCGGGGCGGCAATTGGCATGGCGATCGGAACGCTGGGCACCGCAATTGGACAGGGGTTGGCGGTCAAAAGCGCTGTGGAGGGTGTTTCACGTAACCCGGGCGCTTCCGGAAAGATCATGACCACCATGATGATCGGTCTGGCCATGATCGAGTCCCTGGCCATCTATGCCCTGGTAGTCTGCCTGATCATTCTGTTTGCCAATCCCTACAAGGACATCGCCCTGAAACTGGCTCAAACAGTTGCCAAGTAGTATTACATTCAGCTATCCACTCCACAAAAAAAGCATCCTGCCGGGATGCTTTTTTTGTGGAGTTCCAGACGAAGGACAGATACTTCTGTAGTTTCTTCTACTGATCCGTAGAAATCAGAGGCAAGCTGTGCTTGTACCGGATTGTGATTATACCACTCATCAAGGAGGCTAAAATGCGGATTCTCGTGGTTGGAGCAGGAGCTGTTGGAGGATACTTTGGGGGGAGGCTGGCGGAGGCGGGCTGTGATGTCACCTTTCTGGTGAGGGAACGACGCGCGGCGCAGCTAGCCGAGACCGGGCTGGTCATAAAAAGCTGCTTCGGTGATGCCGTGTTGCGCCCCAAAACCATCAGTGCCGAGAAGCTCGACACGTTTTACGACATCGTACTGCTCAGCTGCAAAGCCTATGATCTGGAATCGGCTATCGACTCATTCGCCCCGGCCGTGGGGCCCCAAACCATCATCCTGCCTGTTTTAAACGGCATGCGCCACCTTGAGCAGCTCGACGATCGCTTCGGTTCCGACAGAGTCCTCGGGGGGCTGTGCCAGATTGTCGCAACCCTTGATACCAATGGAGCGATTCTCCACCTGAGCGATTCCCATTTGATCGTTTTCGGTGAACGCACCTGCGCTCGATCACCTCGAGTTGATGCAATTGCAGCTTTGATGGCACCTGCCACATTCGGGTCGCGGGCAGGCGATACCATCCTGCTCGACATGTGGGAAAAATGGGTTTTTCTGGCCACCCTCGCCGGTATGACCTGTCTCATGCGCGCTTCACT
This sequence comes from Desulfuromonadales bacterium, assembly GCA_013377095.1. Taxonomy (GTDB): domain Bacteria; phylum Desulfobacterota; class Desulfuromonadia; order Geobacterales; family Pseudopelobacteraceae; genus Pseudopelobacter. The sequence continues at coordinate 14,545 of JACAAY010000048.1, read as the reverse complement.
GGGCGATATTGCCAAGGCAGACGGCTCGGGAATTTCCCTCGATCTCTTCGCGGAGTGTTGCTCTATTGCGGAAAATTCCGGATACGCGCCCAGGCAAAAGTTTATTGACCGCATACGTGGCATGCTCAAATCAGAAGAATCATCATTAACCGCATCCATGCTGCGCGACATAGAGCGGGGTGGTCCGATCGAAGTTGACCACATTATCGGAGATCTGCTGCGTCGCTCTCCGGAAAATCCAAGTCAGTTCTCCCTGCTCCGGATCGCCCATATCCACCTCAAAACCTATGAAGTTCGGAGGCAGCGCCTTGCGTAAAATGATTTTACCAGCGCTCAGCCGCTACTCTCTTGTCGCGGACTCCGCCGCAGCCCGGGCAACATAGGCGGTGCTGCGTTGCTCCGCAAAGGTGAGGTGTTCAAGCATGGCATCACGGGCAGTTTCCGCGTCCCTGTGACGGATCGCTTCAAAGATCCGGTTATGGTGTGTATAGAGCAGGTGACGATCTTCGCGGGTGAGATAGACAGCGCGCCACACACTCTGCTGAAACTCCTTCATGGCGTCAAAGAGACTCTGCATCAGATGAAGCCAGACGATGTTGTGGGTAGCGCGAGCAATGACAACATGGAAATTTGCATCAAGATCCTCTGACGGTTTTTCCGTCTGAAGATTGCGCTCCATGCCCAGCACAATCTCTTCCAGACGCTGGATATCTTCCGGCAGAGCGCGAAGAGCGGCATAGTACACCGTCCAGGATTCCATCCCCTTGCGAACTTCGATAACATCCAGCGCCCGCTCCTGCTGAACTCGGATCAACTCGGAGAGGAAGTTGCCCACGGCCGAATCCACCAGCGACTGGACGACCGTTCCGCCGCCATGGTATGACATAACCATGCCGGCTGCTGATAGGATATTGAGAGCCTCACGCACCGACGGCCGGGAAACACCAAACATTTCCGCCAGTTCACGCTCAGGGGGGAGTTTATCGCCAGGAACAAAATCACCGGCAAGGATTGAAGTTCGGATCTGGTCGGCAATCTGAAGAGAGACCTTCTTTGGCTTTATGGGCTGAAATTTCATGGTTTTCACGTGCGGGGTATTTCTACTCCAGACCTTTCTATGTTGTAATTAAATGTCAAACCGTGTCACCCAAGCGGCTTTGTTACAACCAGCCTTGAAATCGGATTGCAAACACGGCCTAACCAATGCAACTTGTATTACCAAATTACCTTTTCTGTTTTTAATGTCAAGAAAAAATGGTTCCAGCCCCTGGGCTTTGAAGGGTATTTTTCTGTTCACCGGACAGCACCATAACAGGTTGTACAATCATGGAATTAAACCTCATAGACTTGACATTGGAGATCCGGACATCCAGCAAGGCCGCCCTCAGCCAACGGCTGCTGTTCGCTGGCGAAGAATTCGCCGAGACATGCAGAACAATGGCATGTCGTTTCCCCACACGACAGTGCGCACAATGCTCTTCGCGAGCGTCCTGTGACTGGCAGTTCATTTTTGGCCAGCAACTGAGTCATGATCCGGATGCGCTCCGCCGCCACCAAAAGCCGCCGCTGCCCTTCATCTTTTCAATTCCGATGCCGGACATTCTGGATGATCGGGAAGGAGTTCTGGAGTGTGGATTGGTCATTGTTGGTCGCGCCATCTGCTGCCTTGACATGCTGTTGAGCGGTTTCAACGTCCTTCTCGCAGCGGAGCACGGCTCGTTGTGCAACAGCCTGCTCCTCACGGCATCGCGTGACTATCAGGGAGCACTGTACCCGCTGGCAAATCCCGCCAGCCTTTCACCGTCCGAAAACCTGGTGATCATGTCGGCAGAAAACATTCTGATCAGCTGCCCCTGGGAGTGCACAAACCTGAGGATCAGGCTGGTGTCTCCTCTTAGGCTTGTTGCCCGTGGCCGTCAGCTCTATCGTTTCGACTTCAGCACTTTTGCCTGTTCGATCATGCGGCGGGTCACATCACTGGCATACTACTACTGCGGATATGAATTTGACTGCGACTTCAAAGAGCTATCCAACTTGACACGTACCGTTATCTGCAGGGGGGATTTTTTTACGGCAGCCACTGGCGGAAGACGGAAAACAGCCGGGATAAGCGGATCCGGATGTTTCTCCGGTGATTTCGGCGGATTGCTCCCTTTTCTCATGCTGGGAAGCTATTTCCACACCGGAAAAAACGCATCCTCCGGTATGGGTGCCTTTGAGCTGGATATCACCTGAAGGCCAAGCACCAACACACGATTCTACTTCATCAATAACTTCAGCGCCTGTTTGAGCAATTCCTCCAGCGATGCATCCGGCGGAGGGTTCAGCCCGACAAGCGCCTTGCGCACCTGCGGTTCCTTGTACCCCAGATTCAGCAGGGCTGAAACCACATCATCAAGAATTTCATCATCACGCATATTCCGCGGTTCAGGTACGGCCACCGATGAAAGGTCCAGCTTTCCAACCTTTTCCTTCAGTTCCAAGATCAAACGTTCGGCCGTTTTTTTGCCGATCCCGGGTATGGTCGACAGCATGCGCACATCACCCTGACGGAGCGCCTGAGCCAATTGAGCGGGCTGAATATTGGAAAGGATATCCCGCGCCAGGCGGGGACCGATACCGGAGACGGCAATCAGCAGTTGAAAAAATGATTTTTCCAGACGGGTGCGAAAACCATACAGCTGGATGGCATCTTCGCGCACACTGGTGTGTATATGCAGGCTGACCGTTCCCTCTTCGGGAAGTTCATAATAGGTGGAAAACGGGATCTGAACCCGATAACCGACTCCATTCACGTCGAGAATGATATGGTCAGGCGACTTGTGAGCGATCTGGCCCGTCAGTAGTGCTATCAAGGTTTATAGTTCCTCCAGGAAGTTACCCGTCGCCGGGAGGTTACGAGACCGGACTGGCGTGCAAGTCCATGGGAATGAATATGGCAGACCGCCACCGCCAGGGCATCGGAAGCATCAGCCTGGGCTACCTCGGGCAACCCCAGCAGCGCCGTAAGCATCTTCTGCACCTGTTCTTTTTGCGCCTTTCCACGCCCCACGACAGCCTGTTTCACCTGCAAGGCAGAGTATTCCGCCACGGGAAGCCCGGCATGAACAGCAGCCACAATGGCTGCACCACGCGCCTGCCCCAATTTCAGAGCGCTTTGGGCATTATTTGAAATAAAAACACTTTCAACCGCAACTTCATCCGGCACATACTCGTCGATAACGGCACTCAACCCGTCAAATATCGCCTTCAACCTGCCGGGGAAATCCTGAGCACTGTCGGTGAATATGGCTCCGTTATCCACATGGACAAGGCGGCTCCCCACCTGTTCCACAATGCCGTAACCCGTAATACGCGAACCAGGATCGATTCCGAGAACTCTCATTATTATTTAATACCGGCAGCTTCCGCCCTGCTTGAGATGGTACTGCTGATGATACTCTTCCGCCTGCCAGAACGTTGACGCCGGCACAATTTCCGTCACGATGCGACTGCACATCTGTCCGGACCGCTCGAGGAATACCAGCGATTCCTCTGCCGCCAGCCTCTGGGCTGGGCTGTGATAAAAAATGGCTGAGCGGTACTGGGTTCCGCGGTCAGGCCCCTGACGGTTCAACTGGGTCGGATCATGGCTCTGCCAGAAGATTTCCAGGAGCTGTTCATAGGACACCTGGGACGGATCAAAACTGACCTCGACCGCCTCGGCATGACCGGTCTCCCCCGAGCAGACTTCATGGTAGGTCGGGTTATCGGTCATCCCGCCACAGTATCCCACCCGCGTGGCGAGCACTCCCGGAACTGCGCGGAACACATCCTCAACACCCCAGAAACAACCAGCTGCAAAGGTAGCTTTGTCCATGGCATGCCTCCAGTACAAGAAAGGGAGCTCTCAAGCTCCCTTTCGGTTTCCCTTACATCATTTTTTCCATGTCATCAGCTGATATGTCGAAATTGGAATACACATTCTGGACATCATCATTGTCCTCCAGTTTATCCATCAGCTTGAGCATGCTCTCGGCCTGTTTGCCCTCCAGGGCAACCATGGTCTGAGGGATCATGGTGATTTCCGCGTTGGCAAACGCAAACCCTTTTAACACCAGCGCCTCGCGCACTTCGATGAAGCTCGCCGGATCGGTTGTCACCTCGAACTGTTCATCTTCCTCGCTCACATCTTCGGCGCCGGCCTCAATTGCCGCCTCGAAGAGTTGCTCAAAATCGATCCCTTTCTCAAAAGTAATCAGACCCTTCTTGCTGAACATCCAGGAAACGCAGCCAGCCTCCCCCATGTTACCGTTGGCCTTGGTAAAGATGCTGCGAATATCCGATACGGAGCGGTTGCGATTGTCGGTCATCACCTCAACCAGCACGGCCGCGCCGCCAGGGCCATATCCCTCGTAGACGATCTCCTCATAGGTTACGCCCTCCATGCCACCGGCGCCCTTCTTGATCGCCCGTTCAATATTATCCTTAGGCATGTTCTCTGCCTTGGCCTTATCAATCGCGGTCCGCAAACGCGGATTCGCCACCGGGTCTCCTCCACCAAGCTTGGCCGCCACGGAAATTTCCTTGATGATCTTCGTGAATACCTTGCCCCGTTTGGCGTCAGCAGCGCCTTTTTTGTGTTTGATCGTACTCCATTTATTATGACCTGACATCTTTCCCGCTCCCTTGAGATTTCTGTGCTAAGATATAATATATGATTTTTTTATTGCCATAAAAAGCGGCAGATATTAGCATGCTGACCATCCGCTGTCCAGAAGGAAATGTGGCGCCAAGGGGGCTTTTATTGTGACTGTTCATCGAAACCCACTCATTCTCTTTTGCCTGCTGTTTCTGGCCCTGTCCATCGCTGGATGCGCTTCACTCTCCGCGAACTTCTCCGGCGCGCGGGAACTCCCACCGATCCTGTCGCAGGATGAACTGATCCGCCCACATACAAAAATCGGCAGAATCCAGATCACCCGTGAGGTTTATGGTATTATTGATCCTCTTATGTCACCTGACATACGAGAATGGGGGTATACTGCTATCCGTACCGAAGCGGCCAAAATGGGCGCCGATGCCGTTATTCTGCCCGAAGTCACTGGCCGCAGCATCACCTATCTGGTCATTCCGTCCACTGAATACCGCGCCACCGGTGTGGCCATCCGCTTCAAATAAGCCTGCCGCGACCTGCACAAAGCTGATATATTTCCATTTATCTGCGGTAAGTCGCCCACTCAAGACAAAAAGGGATTGACAGAGCGTGTCAGAATTTATTATAAACAGCATTCCGATTACAAACGGCGACGTAGCCAAGTGGTAAGGCAGAGGTCTGCAAAACCTTTATTCAGCGGTTCAAATCCGCTCGTCGCCTCCAAAAATTACAGGCACCCAGAGACATGTTCTCAGGTGCCTTTTTTTATTTCAAACATCTCGCCAAGGAGCATATCCATGAGTAACCTGCGTTGTTTAGCATTTTTTGCTTTCCTGTTGTTACCCTCGATCTCTGCCTCCTCCGACCTGAAACGACTGGCACCCACTGCGCACATAACCGCCGTCACCGTCTACGCCGACCGCGCTCTGACCTCCCGTTCGACCGTGCTTAACCTCAAACCGGGCACATACCTGATCGTCTTTGAAAACCTCCCCACGCTTCTGCAGGACGATTCGGTGCAGGTCAAGGGCAAGGGCACTGCCATGGCCACCATCGCGGGACTGGAGATCAAACGCTCCTTCCTGGCACAGAGCGGAGAAAAACGGGCCCAGGAGCTGGATGATCAGATTCGCGAACTTGAACGCCGCACAGGGTCACTGGATGCGAAAAAAGCCGGCCTGGCGTCGCAAAAATCATTTATTGAATCAATTCGGGTTGCCTGGGGTGACCGCATTTCAAAGGAACTGGCCATCGGGCGTCCCACATCGGCGGAGCTGCTGGAAGCCACCGGTTTTGTCGGCGCCCAGGTGACCAGAACCGAGGAACAGAGCCGCGACCTGGAAACCGAGAAAAAAAATCTTGCCGACAAAATTGATGCCTTGCGCCGGCAACATGATGAAATCACGGGATCTCAGCGCAAGGAAACCAAGAGCGTCGAGGTACTGGTGGAAATAACCCGTGAGGGTCAGTTGACGCTCGAACTTGCCACGGTCATTCCCCAGGCCAGCTGGACGCCGGCCTATGATGTCCGGTTGGCGCCGGATGCCACGACCGCGGAGCTGACCTTCCGGGCGATTGTTCGCCAGCAAACCGGTGAGGACTGGAGCAACGTGGATCTGACGCTTTCAACCGCCCGCCCTGCCGGCGGAGGCGCCCCCCCGGAACTCAACCCCTGGCGCATTTCATTTTTCCGACCTCAACCGGCAAGGGGATCGCTACTGCTCGGAGCGGCACCCGCCTCTCCGGCTCCGCGTATGGCCATGAAAGCTGGCAGCGGGCTCGATGGAAACAGTATGCGCGAGGAGGCCATGGCCGAAGAGACTCCCATGGCGTTTGAAATCGCCCGGACAAGCGACGAACAATCTTCGATTGCCTTCCATATATCTCGTCCGCTGGACATCCCTTCCGACAACAGCCAACACGCCAGCGTCGTTGCCATTGAAAAATTTCCGGTCAACATGGAGTATCAGACAGTTCCAAAGCTCTCTCCCGCTGTATTTCTCAAATCGGAAATCACAAACCGTGCTTCATACCCACTCCTGCCGGGCAAAGTCAGCACCTTTGTCGGCACCACCTTTACCGGCAGCTCACATCTCAAAAAAATTGCGTCGGGGGATAAATTTGATCTATTCTTCGGATCGGATGACCAAGTCACCATTAAACGCGAAGAGCTGAAACAACACAAGGAGGCCGGCATGTTCGGCAGCAACCGGGTCAGCTATCGTTACCTTGTCAGTGTAGCCAATTTCCACAACCAGCCTTTGACCGTTACTCTGCTGGATCAGCTGCCGTTGGCAGGAGATGAGGAAATCAAGGTTTCGCTGGAAGAAGCTACCCAGAAACCTGACCTGGTAAAAAATGACGGTTCAATCGCCTGGAAAATGCCGCTCAAAGCGGGTGAGAAGAAGGAACTGGGCTTTGGCATCCTGGTTGAATACCCGAAGGATCGTGAAATAACCGGAATATAACCGATCAGGGACAAGGAGAGTTGTCACGGAGATCAATTAATGAAAAAACATGTCGGAAAAATTCTTGTTATGGATGATGAGATTGTTGTGAGCGTTGTAGCGGGAGAAATGCTCGAATATCTCGGGTACGATGTCACCTTTGCGCGGGACGGGCATCAGGCGCTGGACATGTATAGCGACGCTCTTGCAACGGGCTCCCCCTTTGACGTCGTGATCATGGATCTGACCATACCAGATGGCATGGGGGGCAAGGATGCCATCGAAAAAATCAGGGAAGTTGATCCCAACGTCAGGGCGATTGTGTCGAGCGGGTATTCAAACGATCCGGTCATGGCCGATTTCAGAAGCTACGGTTTTACAGGTGTGGTGGTGAAACCGTACAATCTGGAAGAGTTGGGCGAGCAGGTCAGCAAGGCTCTGCAGGGATGATCAGTTGTTCTTGATCTAGCTGTCCAGCGCCTCACGCACCTTGGCTACCATGGCAGGGATGGAAAAAGGTTTCTGGATAAAGTACAACCCCGCCTCGAGTACACCGTGCTGGGCGATCACATCGGCCGGATATCCGGACATGAACAAACTTTTGATACACGGGTAGAGGTTCTTCAGTTTTTTTGCCAAATCCCGACCATTCATTTCGGGCATAATCACATCGGTCATTAACAGATCAATCCCTCCGGCATGGTCCCGGGCAACATCCAGCGCCTCCCCAACGGTGTTTGCCTGCAGAACGGTGTACCCCTGATTTTTCAGTATTTTTGTGGTCATTTCCAGGATTGCCAACTCATCCTCCACCACCAGTATGGTTTCCTGACCGCCCGTAAGCGGTTCCCCTGCTCTTCCCGCAGCGGTTCGTTCGGCCTTATCAGTATACCGAGGCAGATAAATCATGAATGTTGTTCCCAAACCCGGCTCACTGCAAACAGTGATGTAGCCGTTGTTCTGCTTGACAGCGCCGTAGACCGTGGCCAACCCCAAGCCGGTGCCCTTGCCGACGCCCTTTGTCGTATAAAAGGGCTCGAAGATCTGAGCCAGTGTGCTCTTGTCCATACCGCAGCCGTTGTCACTCACCGTAAGCCGCACATACTCCCCCGGGACTGAACCTGCATGAAGAGCGCAATACTCCTCATTCAGGATGCAGTTTCCCGTCTCGATGGTTATCTTGCCGACATCGGCAATCGCGTCGCGGGCGTTGACACACAGGTTGGCCAGGATCTGGTCGACCTGGGTCGGATCAACCTTGACCGGCCACAGATCCCCGGCCGGTTGCCAGGTGAGTTGGATGTCCTCTCCGATGAGCCGTTGCAGCATCTTGAGCATCCCCCCCAAGGTACTGTTCAAGTCCAGTACTTTGGGAGATACGGTCTGTTTGCGGGCAAAGGTAAGCAATTGCCGGGTAAGGTCAGCGGATCGTTCAGCCGCCTTGCGGATCTCCTCCAGGTTTTCAAAGAAGGGATGGGTGCCATCAATCGCCATCAGGACCAGATAGGCATGGCCGAGGATCACCCCCAGCATGTTGTTGAAATCATGCGCAACACCGCCGGCCAGGCGGCCCACCGACTCCAACTTCTGGGCCTGATGGAGCTGTATTTCGAGTTTGGCCTCCGCCTCTTCAGCCCGCTTGCGCTCCGTAATATCCTTGATCACCCCGTCATAAGACACAAGGCTCCCCGATGCGTCCCGAAGCATGATGATCGTATCGGTCACCCAGCGCACCTCTCCGTCCTTGCGGATGATACGATGTTCCATGGGTGGGATGCTCTTGCCGGACAGAACCTGCTGCACCCGTTCTCTGACCAGTTTCCTGTCCTCCGGCGCAACCATGTTGATCCAGAGATAGGGGTCGGCGTTAAACTCTTCCGGTGTATATCCGGTCACCGTTGTACAGGCGGGACTCTGAATTGTCTCCACCGCCCGTCCATTTTCAACGCGCACCGAATAGAGATAATCCGTGAGCCCCTCCGTGATACGCCGGTAACGCTCTTCGCTTTTGGCAAGTTGCTCGGTTCTTATTTCGACCGTATGTTCCAGGTTTTTGTAAAGCAATGAATTTTTCAAGATCAGAGCAAGAATACGCGCAATACGGGTAAGCGCCTCAAGAATGATCGTGGCGCCCTGCTCTTCCATAAGGTCCAGCAGGACGAGCATGCCCACCCTTTCCTCGCCCACTATCAGTGGAATAACAAAGGATGTGCCGATGCCGATGGACAAAAGGAGACTCCCGGAGGGATCAGTACCGGGATTAATAAGTCGGGGGACCGTTGAGGTTAACATGTTGATGACGAACTTCTGGATTTCGGGTCGTTTCCAGTAAGCTTCCTTGCGCTGGGGACAGATGCCCACCAGGGTGTGATCCGCTCCATCTTCGGCAGATACAAGCGCCACCAGACGGACCCCAATCAATTCCCGGATTTGTGTTGTTATATATTGGGCACAGGCGCCGGGGTTATCGGAATACTTCAGGATATTTTCCACAAAATCACCCAGCAGGGTGTGAAAGGCCCGATTTTCGGATTCAGTGTGTATCATCTTAATCGGTCCCCATGAATTTCCGCAGGGCAATGGTAATACCCTGAAGCAGAAAATCGAGTGAAGTTCGCAGCACCTCGACCGGCATATTGAAAAAACCGGAAATTTCCCCAAGCGTTGCATCAGGCACGGGTATCACACCGGTATCAACATACACCAGTCGCTTGCAATGGTCTCTCATGAAGGCCTGAGCAACATCCGGTTTTTCGAACCCCAGTTCACGTGTGAATACATCATGCCAGCGGAGCGTCCATTCCGGCAGAAAAATAAAGGCCTGTTCCTTCTGCAGTTTCCGGTATATATCCCTGCCCAACAGAATTTCGCAACAGTTTATCCCGGACACCTTTGTCGCATTTTCTCCTTCCTGCATTTCATGCATACGGGGGTGACAATCACCATAGAGGATTAAAAATTTGTCGTCCTGCCTTGCAGCAATGACCCGAACCATCTTCTGTTCCAGATTGGCCGGCTTCATGTGTAGCATGGAATCCAGAGCAATAAGGTCGCAGTCCAGCCTTCCCTGTCTCATGAGCGCGTCCAGTTCCATCCTGAACACGCCACACGCAAGACAGGTGATTTTTTTATCATTCATGACCAGCTCCATACTGCCTGACAAGCTCACCGATTCCCCTGATGGTCTCCAAAGGAGTGTCCCACGCCACGTCGGCGCTGGAAGTGGCAAAAATGAAATGCCGATCATATTTCCTGTTGTCAAGAATCGTCCGCGTCTTTTCCATTGCCAGTCCCGGGCTGATTTTTCCCAGGGTTGGCCCCTCCAGGTTGCCCAACAGCAGGACATTCTCTCCGATCTCCTTACGGGCAACAGTAAAGTCGTCACGCTGATCAAGCACAAAACCGGCCACATTGGGAAGGGTTCGGTACAGCGGCAGGTATCCCACAAGCGGATTACTTCCATGGTGAAAGACTATCGGACCTTTGAGCTGGGCGAACATTTTCGCCAATGCCGGAATAATCAGCTCTTCAATGGTCTTTTGAAACACGAGCTGCGGATTGGTGAACATCATGGGTAGGGCCAGAAAATTAATGCCGTTCTCAAACAGGCTGTTTGCCATGGCTACGAAATATTCCGACATGAGCGAAATAACCGTCAATGCCCGCTCCCTGTCAAAGAGTAGAATTTCAAGCCAGCTTTCCATTCCCATAATGATCGCCGGAAGATCGAGCGGCGAGGTAAGTACCCCGCAGACCGGAACCGTACCGTTAAAATGTTCCACCAGGAGCCGCGCCGATGCCTGGAGATAGAGCAGACCTTTGTCGCTGCCACGTTCAGGTACCCTGATCTTTCCAATATCATCAGGATTGCGGATGAACGGCTTTCGTACCGTGGGAGGGCTTTTCTGAAGAGAGACTAGTTCGCTCCCGAATGCCCGGGCCTCCAGGGCCAGTGCAAAGGGGGTGAAGAGTATGTCGGAACTGCACTGTTCAGCTACGGCGATCTGTCCCTTCAGATAGCTGTGCGGATCGCAATAGTATTCGGTCAGGGGGCAGCCGGTGAGTTTTGCGCCATAGAGACTCAGTGTCATGGCACATGCCCGCCGGTCTGCCACCGTACCCTGCAGAGCGGCTACTACCCGTTCCATGCTTGTCATACGGGGCTCTCCCGCAGTGAACGTTCCCACAGCTCCGAAAAAGCCCTGTGCGCCTGAAAGCACGTCGCCGCTGTTCCATCGCCACCGACCTCTTTTGCAAGCTCGGGCCTGAGCCTGAAGACCGCCCCCCCAACGGCAAGCATGATCCTGCCCGAAAGGTTTCTCCGGTCAAGCTCATGGCGAACGCTCCTGACGTTGGCGGCCGTGGAATACATCATTGCCGAAACGGCAATGATGCGCGCACCTGTCTCAAGCGCCTTGTCCACAAACTCCTCCGGTGACACATCATTTCCCAGGTCATGGACCGTCCAGCCAGCCGACTGCAGAAAAATGGAAACCAGCTTCCTCCCCAGGGAATGATAGTCGTCAATAATATTTCCGATGACAACTGTCATCCCATTATCCAGGTTGATCGATGAATCCTGTTCCTCCCTGAGACTCTTATGCAGCATGTCTTCCGCAACTTTTCCCGCGACATAGCCCTGCGCCAGCGAGATATTCTCCGCAGCCCACCTGTTTCCAATTTCCACCAGAGCCGGTTCCAGCACCTCGTCAAGCGCCTTACGGAAACCGCCTGAGGTGGCATAGTCGTCCAGAAGACTGCCGGCCAGCTCCCTATCCCCCTCCAGAATCGCTTCAATCACCGATTTTCTGACTCGCGCAACATTCATGATGCATCCCTCCGAAAGATCAGACCCGTCATCAGCCATCCAAAGCCTCACGCACCTTTGCAGCCAGATCCGTTACGGTAAATGGTTTCTGTATGAAATGCACCCCTTCCTCCAGCACACCATGCGGGGCAATAACATCGGCCGTATAGCCCGACATGTACACGCGCTTCATGTTCGGGAAGCGGGACAGCAGCGTGTTCGCCAAATCACGGCCATTCATATCCGGCATGACCACGTCGGTCACAAGCAACTGAATTTCACCGGCATGTTCCCCTGCCAGAAGGATCGCCGTATCAGGGGAGCCGGCCTGAATTACAGTGTATCCCTGATTCTCGAGCATCTTCGAAGTCATCTTCAAGAGTGTCGGCTCATCCTCAACCACCAGGATGATTTCCTGCCCCCCCGTGGGAGTCATGTTCGGACCTGCCGCAGACACGTTCGCGGATTCATCAACGTGGCGGGGCAGATAGATAGTAAACGTCGTGCCCTGTCCCGGCTCACTGTATACGTCAATGTAACCGTTGTTCTGTTTGACGGCACCGTAGACCATGGACAGCCCAAGACCGGTGCCTTTTCCAACCCCTTTTGTGGTGAAAAAGGGGTCAAAAATCTGGTCCTGCGTCTCCTTGTCCATACCGCAGCCGTTGTCGCACACCGTTAGTCGCACATACTCCCCGGGGATAGAGCCTGCATGCAGGGCACAAAAACCCTCATCCAAGGTGCAGTTTTCCGTTTCGATGGTGATCCTGCCGACATCGGTGATCGCATCGCGGGCATTGACGCACAGGTTGGCCAGAATCTGGTCGATCTGTGACTGGTCCACCTTGACAGCCCACAGGCCGTCCCGCGGATGCCATGTAAGGTCAATGTTCTCGCCGATCAGCCGTTGCAGCATCTTGAGCATGCCGGCCACGGTACTGTTCATGTCCAGCGTTATTGGAGCGATTGCCTGCTTGCGGGCAAAAACAAGCAATTGCCGTGTAAGATCGGCGGACCGTTCCGTCGCTTTGCGGATTTCCTCCAGGTTGGCATGGTACGGATGGGAGGGGGCCATCTCCATCAGAACCAGACATGCGTGGCCGAGAATTACCCCCAGCATGTTGTTGAAGTCATGCGCCACACCACCGGCCAGGCGGCCCACCGACTCCATTTTCTGGGCCTGGTGGAGCTGGGTTTCAAGATTTATCCTCTCCTCCTCCGCCCGCTTGCGTTCGGTAATGTCTTCGAGTATGCAGGAGAATTGGTTCTGTGTGGGCTGAAAAGCCGTTACTTCAAAATATTTTTTCAAATCAGTTGAATAATGCTCAAAAGAGGCCGGTTCACCTGAGAGTGCCACCTTGCCATACGTCTCGATCCAGAAGGGTTCGATATCCGGCAACACCTCCAGAACGGTCCGGCCGGTAATTTCTTCACCCTTTAAACCGGTCAAACGCTCAAAAGCCGGGTTAACCGCGAGGAAGCGGTAATCAACGGGATGCCCCTCAGCGTCACAGATAATCTCGTGCAGCGCACATCCCTCCAGCATCTCACGAAACAGCGTGCGGTATTTTTCCTCGCTCTCGCGCAAAGCCGTTTCAGCCTCCAGTCGCTCCATTTCTCCGGCAGCGCGCACAGCGACCAGCGTCATGATCGCTTCAGCCAGCGAACGGTTCACCAGTGGACCGCGTCCAACGCACGCAATCAATCCGATCGGCCGGCCAGTGTGCCCGAAGAGGGTCACGCCGATATAGCTCTCCGCCCGCATTTCCTGGAGCACCTGATCACGGGGAAACAGTTGGCATACGTTTGCGGGAAAGCAACAAATCGTCTTGACCACAACTTCGCCGCAGGGAGTGTCTGTAAGCGCATAGGTCGAGTTATCCTCAAAATGCCCGTCGCCCCATACGGCCACCGTCCGGGCATGCAGGCCATCCCCTTCGAGGCGGTCAATACAGACGAAATCCATGTCGAGGTTTTGAGCCAGGAAGCGGGCCAGCGTATTAAAGAAAGGCTCGTCATGCACCCCGCTGCTGGTCTTGGCCAGAAACTCCCTCACAACTTCGATCCGCTGCTGGTCGGTGCAGTCTATGATGAATCCTTCCAATCCGACAATTTCTCCTCTCTGCATAAACGGACGGACGGAGAACGTGTGAAAACCAATGGATCCATCCTTGCACCTTCGGCTAAACAAGCCGTTGCTCGGTATGGCTACTCCAGCAAACATTCTATCAACGAATCTCTGGGCAGCCTGTTGATCATCTTCGACCTGAACCATAAGAAAGTGTCGGCCAATGACTTCATCCGGAGAGTCATAGCCATGCAGCCGCAGCCAGGCACTGTTGACTCTCTGAAAACAGCCCGCCCGGTCAATGCAGAAGTATCCTGCAGAGGAGAGATCGATAACTTCGCTTAGTCGCAGTTCATTCTCCAGATGTGCTTCTTCAAAATATTTTCTCTCTGTGATATCAATCATTACGATGCGGCAGTTAGGCACACCAGCAGCTACCGGCTCAACGCCAGCTTCCACCAAAGCCCAGAAATGCGAACCATCATGTCGCAGCATCCGCAGTTCAAATGTCTGTGAATCACTCGTTTCAAGTCAGTAATTTCCGGTTAGGTCTTTGCATGTCGTCGTTTTGACTTTATACGTTTGTT